>DGOT01000159.1 GCA_002389465.1 Bacteroidales bacterium UBA4459
CTCACTCAACGCCCAGGTGGCGATCAACACCGACGGCAGTTCGCCTGACGGCTCTGCCATGCTCGACATTCAATCAACTACCAGGGGTACTTCATTCCCCAACCTGAATATTGCCGACATGTCAACGGCGGCCCCGGTATCCTCTCCGAAAACGGGCCTCATTGCTTACAACACTAACTCCTCCACCGGCCCCGGCCTGGTCATGTGGACTGGTACAGAATGGGTGATGTTTGAGCTGGAAGGAATTAACTGGAAATTGCTGGGTAATGCAGGAACAAGCTCGTTGACAAACTTTTTGGGAACAACAGATGGTGTGTCGCTACCCATAAGAACGAATAATACAGAACGCATGAGAGTAAGAAGTGACGGTATTGTGTCAGTTAACTCAACCGGATCTTTTACAGGAAGTACATTTTATTCACTGGCATCAGGAGATGATAATGCTGTTGATGGCAACGCTTCCGGTGGTGGAGATGCTGTTTATGGTCAACAAACTGGCGATGGAAATGCTATATACGGATATGCAGATGGAAGCGGAAGAGCCGTTTATGGGTATCAGGCCGGCTCCGGATATGCTGTCAGAGGATACAATGGAGGAACAGGCACGGGAGTTTTTGGGCGAGCAAACTACTCCAGTGCTTATGGGGTTGGAGCTTATAACGGTGCTTCTACTGGAACGGGAGTAGTAGCTTCCGGAAACGGAATAGGAACATTATATCGTTTATCAGATGGTTCCGGTATTGCCGGAGCAGGAGATGACGGTGTTTATGGTTTCGGAACTGCAAGTGACGGCACAGGCGTTATTGGTGTAGGAAATAACAACGATTCTATTTTTACTTTGGTTGGCGGAACCGGTGGCTCTTTCACAGGCCACAGCGGAATCTATGCAAAAGTGGATGGTTCCAGTACAGGAACGGGAGTTATTGGAGCCGGTTATAATGTTTCAACAGTTTCTGTTACAACAACCGGTAGCGGAGGCGCTTTTACCGGCCAGCAAGGTGTTCTCGGTACAGCTGTTGCATCATCAGGCACTGGCGTTATTGGCGTGGGGAATCGCAACAACGGCGGCTCCGGTTATAGCACTTTGCCAGGAGGTAGCGGAGGTGCTTTTACGGGTACTGTCTGTGGTGTGTATGGTTATGCTTCAAATACCAGCGGCGACAGATATGGAGGATATTTTTACGCTAATGGATCAAATAATCCAGACCGTTCTTATGCTTATGTTGGAGCAATGATTGGAGGAACTCAATATAAAATAAACGGAAATGGAAGTGTTAGCTCAATTATAAAAGGAGTAAGTGGTGAATTGCTTACATTAACCTGTCCAGAAGCTCCCGAAATACTTTTACAGGATTATGGTATCGGACAACTGGTAAATGGTAAAGCCCATATTACAATTGATCCGGATCTAGCTATAAATCTCAATGTTGATCCCGAACATCCAATAAAAGTTTTTGTGACCCTTGAAGGTGATTGTAAAGGGGTGTATGTCACCAATAAATCTGTCGAAGGTTTTGACGTAATTGAACTTCAGGGAGGAACTTCTAATGTTGCTTTTTCCTGGCAAATTGTTGCCACAAGAGCGGATGATTATGAACAAGGTGTAATGGTCTCAGACAATAGTCGGCGTTTTCAACCGGCCCCGGGGCCATTAGAAGATGAGATAGCTAAAGGTAATTTCATCCAACAAAAAACGCTGCAACAAAAAACGGTTGAAGTGAAAGACACGGAAAAGGACATTAAAGCGAAAGAAGTAATAGAAGACACGGAAAAATAAGCACGCTTTCTTTCTGTGTGCAGAGGAATAAAGGGAAACGGAATTTATTAACACCGGTCTGTCAATTTTATTTTACTTTTGCCCGTCAGAAGACCGAAACGGTTTCTGAACTTTGCATAGTTTTACCGGTGTTTCCGCAACCTTTGCCATGCAGAAAGTGTAAACACTACCGGATATATATAGAAATAGAGTAGCAATCAGCCAGATGAGGGTAATCATTTTAAAAATAACCATACTTATAGTGGGCCTGTTTCTGGCACTGGGAACGCTGGAGGCGCAGCCTCCACCACCACCTGATCCCGGCGGAGGCGATATTCCCATCGGCGGCAGCCTGCCCATTGGCAGCGGAACAATTATCCTGCTGACACTGGGCGCCGGGTACGCAGCTAAAAAAGCCTACCAGGCACGTGAGAAAATTATTGAATGAGCAGTAGTGTTGTAAGCATTATATGTTAAAAGGGCTCCGGCCCTTTTTTTTGTGCGTCAGATACTATATCGAGCGTGCATAGTGCACGTTTGTTAGCTTGTACACCCAACACCTTGGAAGGACGAACAACGAAGACGAATAACGAATGAAAACAGCGCCCCCCTATATACCTTATACCTTACACCCAAAACCCCACACCTCATCTCACATAAACAACAACAAACTCAATGCCATCACCGCCATGCCGGCGATCATCCCGTAAATAGACAAGTGATGTTCACCGAATTCTTCGGCAGCCGGCAACAGCTCGTCAATGGAGATGAATACCATGATACCGGCCACGCCGGAAAACAGCAAACCAAACACCAGCGGGCTTAAAAACGGCATCAGGATGAGGTAGCCGATCAGGGCGCCGACGGGTTCGGCCAGGCCCGAGGAAAACGACAGCCAGAAGGCTTTCTTTTTACTGCCTGTGGCATAATACACCGGCACCGAAACGGCAATTCCCTCCGGGATATTGTGGATGGCAATAGCCACGGCGATGGCAACTCCCAGAGTTGGATCGGTAAGTGCCGCCGTAAAGGTAGCCAGACCTTCGGGAAAGTTATGGATGGCAATAGCCAGGGCCGTAAACAGGCCCATGCGCATCAGCTTTTCAGACTTTTTCTTTGCCATTTCCGCTTCCGCCATTTCCTCCACTTTATGCATCTCGTGCGGATTCTCTACGGAAGGGATTAGTTTGTCAATAACAGCAATCACCAGGATGCCGCCGAAAAAACCGGCAGCCGTAAGCCAGGCTCCCTGTGTTTCGCCGACAGCAGCAACCAGTTCCACACGTGCCTTTACCATGATCTCCACAAACGACACATAGATCATCACCCCGGCCGAAAACCCCAGGGCCACCGACAGGAAAGCTGTGTTCGTTCTTTTGGCAAAAAAAGCGATGGCACTGCCAATACCGGTGGACAAACCGGCAAACAGAGTGAGGGCGAAGGCAAATAAAACCGTGTTAAAATCCATAACCAACGTGCACATTAGAGCGCTGTAAAACTATGAAATTTAATCTCCTTTCTGTCCTTTGAAAGTTAAAAACTTGACTTTTCCTTTTTTTGCCTTATATTTGCACTTCGCTTGCATCCTAATTGGTTGCTACAAGCTAAGCGAGATTCTTTCCCAATTATGATTCCTTGCATTTCAGGTCCCTGTATCAACGTCCAATTATGATTTTCATGCTTACCGGCTGATCGTTTAAATTTCCAATTCTGAAACACAGCTTCTCAGGCTCATTTTAGTATTCATTAAAAGATGGGAACATGAAAGCTACTACTGCATTATTTACATTGATCGTGGTGTTCACTTTAAACACAACAGGTCAGGAAGTGATCCGTGACGGAAACTCCAACGAATTGAAAATAGAAGTGGAAGGCGGAGACCAGGGGTTTCTGGATGAAGCTTATATCCATTTCAGGGAAGGTGCTACTACCGGGTACGATGAAGCATACGACGCCAAGAAATGGTACAGTATTGATCCGGAGGCCACCATGATCTGGACCGTCGCTTCAGACGGCACCAACCTGGCCATTAACAAACTGCCGCTGGAAGACCTGCACACCAACCTAAACAGCATCCCGCTGCAATTTGTCTGTGGCTATGGCGGCGGCGAATACATGCTGACTTTCAGCGAGCTGGATACTTTCGACGAAACCGTTGAAATATGGCTGGAAGACCTACTGATCGGAGGCAACTGGATCAATATTACAGCCGACGAACCTGTTTATGTATTTAACGGACTTCCCGACGAAACTGCTGACAGGTTTATGGTGCACATCTTTGATCCTGCAGCAGTAATGCATACTGATGATATAAATAAAAAGTCTCCTGCTGTTAACATGTATGCCGCCGGAAACAAAATTTATATTTCCAAGACGGAAACCCTAAAAATTGTCGGTATTCACCTATATGATCTATCCGGGAGGGAGGTGAATTATAAGATAATTTCTACTTCAGATTTATTGCACACGCTTCAGGTTAACGGACATACTGGATACTATTTTGTCCGTATAGTAACGAAAAATAATGTGTACACTGAGAAAGTATTCATAAAGAAATTTTAAGTCAATCCTCTGACTTGTTAACTCCAAAGGCGTGATAAACAAATCACGTCTTTGGTTTAATTTGTAAATCAGGTGATGAAAACAAAAGCTGAACAATCAGTTGCGTCCTAAACGATGA
>DGOT01000060.1 GCA_002389465.1 Bacteroidales bacterium UBA4459
TTTTCAGCCACTGTGGAAGTAGCTGTAAATTGTGTTCCCTGCAGGCCCAGATTCAGCCCAAGGGTGCCGAGGTTAACGAAAGGCGGTAATATTTCGTTAAGTTTGTTATTCATTAAGAAATTGATCTGCCTTTCAGCCAACATGGACAATTTGGTGGTGGCAATTTTCAACTTGTCCATTTCGAATGAAACGTAGTCGCCGTGGAAATTTCCGCCATGATAGACGGTTTTAGTATCCATATCTACCACCGGATTGTCGTTCACCGAATTAAGTTCGTTCACCAGCACATTTTCCACATTGTAGAGCGTATCGCAAACAGGCCCCAGGATTTGCGGGACACATCTGAGTGAGTAGTATTCCTGGATCTTTTGTTTAAATATTTTCTCTTCAATTTTACCGTTGTACAACAAGTCTGAACGTTTTTTGATCAGCTGGCTATCTCTGAGCGTTTTACGCATGGCATCGGCAATAATTTGTTGTCCGCGGTGTTGTTTGGTCGAATTGAGTTCACGCGAGAAGTGATCGTCAAAGGATTGAACAATTTCGTTGATCATCGTGGAAGCGAGTACAGACCAGTTAATCAGTCGTTTGGCGTAAATAGTATTGACAATACCAATGCCCGACATTACTGATGTTCCATTGATCAAGCCCAGGCCTTCTCGTAATTGGATATGTAGCGGAGAGATGTTATTTTCTTTAAAAACCTTTTCTGTCGATACTCTTTTTCCCTGTTGCATCACCTCGCCTTCACCAATCAGTACCAGTGCCAGGTGAGCAAGTTGAACAAGGTCCCCACTGGCACCAACCCCACCATGTTCGGGAATATAAGGTATAATATTTTTGTTGATTAAATCTGTCAATAATTTTATAGCATCAGCATGTACACCGGAGTATCCCAGCGACAGGCTTTTAAGCCTGGAAATCATAGCTGACCGCACATAAACAGTAGGAAGCGGCTTGCCACTACCAGCCGCATGGCTCCTGATCAGGTTGTATTGAAGATTGATTTGGTCTTCGGTGTTAACCCGGTACTGTGCCATAGGTCCCAAACCTGTGTTCACACCGTATATAACTTTGTTGTTTGAGAATTCTTTAAGAAAAAGAAAGGATTGTTCAACCAGACTCAACGTGCTTTCCGACAAGACGATCGAGTCATTATCGAAAAGAATATGTTGATAGTCGTCAAGTTTTAATCGTTCAGTTGATAGGGTAATCATTCGGTCGATAGAATTGTAATTCTGTTAAAAACGGCAAAGTTACAATAATGCTTCTAAAATAGAAATCATTTGATGAATTAGCTTTCAGCTGGGTATTTTTATTTGCCGGATGACTTTATAAGTTACTGATACGTACAGAGATTACAATGTTTCTTGTGAGACCGTCAGCACGGTATTTCCTGTCAATTACAGGGAAGGCTAACTGAAAACTTAATTGCCTGTCGTTTTTAATGGGTTTTGTATAAGTGGCACCCAGGTTTAATGTAAAACCGTTTGTTCCGTCAAGAATAGTGTTGACATCATTTTTAATGATTTCGCTTTTTTGGACACGGTATATTGCCAGCAAAGTGAAAATAAATGAGCCCGATGATTTCAGTTTAAGGTTGTACCTGACCCGTGCATACAGGTCGTCACCTCTTTTCAGATAAGCCGATTCGAAGTATTGTTGGTTTGGGTCGGTTTCATTTTCGGGTACGAGGTATTCGTTTTCATTTCTTCCAAACGGATGTTGGTAAGCGAAGTAGAAGTTCCATTTCATGCGCGCATACTGCAACCCGGCGATCAGATCGTAAGTGCCCAGGCTGGTTTGGTATGCCATCGGTAATGGAAGTCCGTTAAACCAGAGGTCGGAATTATTGGTTTTAATCCTGCTGCCAAATATGCCCGTGAGCTGGAAATTTTTTTCCTTAAAAAAGTCTTGAGACAACGATAGGATCAGGTCTCCCACACCATAGGTGTATCCCAGATTTCCGTAAGTAAAAATATAGGGTACTCTTAGTTCGGCTCGTGTAGATGGCGTTATTTTATACTGTAAACCAAGGGTTGATTGTGAGATGAAAATAAACTTTTCTCCCAGTCCAAAACTCTGATCAAAGCTTAATGTCACTTTTCGGGTTTGTTTCTTCTCATCGGAATTAAAGTCGAGGATATCAACAGAACATGCGCCTGCATCACTACACCCCTGGCCTCTGACCAGCAGGCTCGTGAAAATAAGAAATATCGGAAAAATTAACTTTCTGGCCATGATTCACTACTGTAAGAGTTCAGTAGATAGGTCGTGCCTTTCGTGTCAGCCTTACAATAAAAGTCAATAAAAAACATGTTAACTTACTTTTCTCTGTTATATACCGGGTTGGCATATAATTTCAGGAAGAGTTGTTTTAAGTCTGCTTCCGGACCGTCCACGGCTTTATAAAGTTCTTCCAGCTTTTCGTTAAACTTTCGGATGGTTGCCTCATCGTATTGGTTCTCAAATTTGTTTGTGTTCTCCAGCAAATCGTAAGCCAGATAATTAGAAGGCCAGAGTTTATAACTGGCATAGATTTGTTTATCAATAAGATGCGCAACCTGTTCCAGGATCAGATTGTTATGGACTGACGTATCGAGCTTGTCAAATTTTTTTTCGACTGTGTCTCCCACAGCAAGGTGGATCCTTCCTTTATATGCCACAACACCACCGATAATGCTTTGCAGATCTTCGTCTTTTTGCTTCACATAAGTTGTTTGTTGCGAGATATACAATTCACGAACTTTCATTATATCACATGGTTCCCATTCGTAAGAAATGGCAACGGGTGTAATGTTTAGTTTTTTCAGTGAGCCCGGTGGAGGTGGCTGCCCTGAGAGGCTCAGCATTTTCAGGATGCTCGGATCCGTTTTGTCATTTCCGTCTTTTGCCCTGCCTTTACGCTGCGCTATCCAGACAGATTGCTGTTGCTCCGTCACATTTTTCCGTATGTATGATGAAAGGATCTGCGAATTTCTTAGCATCTCTTTCGGACTTCCTTCCCTGAACACGGTGATCATGCCGTTTACTTTGCCCAGGTCAACAATAAAGGGTGAAATCATCAGGTTGTTGCCCCAGGTTATTTCACATGACGTAAAACCGTTCTTTACCAGTCCCAAGGCAAGAAAGGAAGAGTCCAGAATGATATCGCGGTGATTGGCTACGAATATGTATCCTTCATCTTTTTGTAACTGATCAATTCCTGAAAATGTAAGTTCGTCTGATGTTTTTTTG
>DGOT01000219.1 GCA_002389465.1 Bacteroidales bacterium UBA4459
TCAGCCGGTTATATATGAATTACCTCACCGTAAGCTGCGGCAACAGCTTCCATGACAGCTTCCGACATAGTGGGATGCGGGTGCACCGAATGGATGATATCGTGGCCTGTCGCCCCCAATTTTCGGGCTACAACTACCTCGGCGATCATCTCTGTAACACCATCGCCGATCATATGACAACCCAGCCATTGCCCATTGCCGGCATCAAAGATCACTTTTACAAATCCATCCCTATTCCCGCTGGCACTTGCTTTGCCTGATGCGGTAAACGGAAACTTGCCAACTTTTATGTCGTATCCTGCATCCAAAGCCTGTTGCTCCGTCAAACCTACTGAGGCAATCTCAGGGCTTGTGTATGTGTTGGCCGGGGTGTTTCCATAATCTATAGCTTCAGGATGCAATCCGGCGATTTTTTCCACACAGGTAATTCCTTCGTGTGATGCCACATGCGCCAGTGCCTGACCCGGAACAATATCTCCGATGGCATAATATCCTTCTACGCTTGTCCGGTAATATTCGTCAACCTTTACTTTACCTTTTTCCACTTCAATGCCTACTTCTTCCAGTCCGATACCCGTGAGGTTCGGCTCGATGCCTACAGCTGACAAAACGATGTCGACTTCCACCGTTACATCACCTTTTGGGGTTTTTATCAACACCTTACAACCGTTACCACTGGTGTCCACACTTTCCACCGACGAGCCGGTCATCACCTTCATTTTCGCTTTCTTAAACGAACGTGCCAGTTGTTTCGACACATCATGGTCTTCCAGAGGAACAATAAAAGGGAGGAACTCTACCAAGGTTACGTCTACACCCAGGCTGTTATAAAAATAAGCAAACTCGGAGCCTATAGCACCTGAACCAACCACTACCATTTTCTCTGGCAACTTTTCAAGTGTCATGGCCTTGCGGTAGCCGATGATTTTTACACCATCCTGTTGCAGGTTGAGCAACTGCTTCGTTCGGGCACCTGTAGCTATGATGATGTGGTTAGCGGTGTAATCTGCTACTTTTCCTTCAGCATCGGTTACTTCGACCACCTTTTCTGGTTTCACTTTGCCAAAGCCCTGAATGAGTTCTACTTTATTCTTTTTAAAAAGGTACTGCACCCCTTTACTCATTCCGGCAGCCACACCTCTACTCCGTTCCACCATTGCGACAAGGTCGGGTGTAACTTCACCGTCAATCTGCACCCCGTAGTCTGTGGCATGCTGCGCATAGCGAAATACCTGTGCGCTCTTTAACAAAGCTTTGGTGGGGATACATCCCCAATTTAAGCATACACCTCCCAGTTCGGCTTTTTCCACGACAGCCGTCTTCATTCCCAGTTGCGCAGCCCTGATGGCAGCCACATATCCACCCGGCCCGCTACCTAATATCAATATATCGTAATTCATATCTTCTGATTTTATAGTTTTGAACTGCAAAAATAATATTCTCTGCAAAGCCAAATCGTAATCATAGTAAATTATGCCATACACCCAGGAAAAGATCATTACACTGACAGTAGCATATGTTAAAGAAACACTTAAAGACGCGGAAGGTGGCCACGACTGGTGGCATATTTACCGGGTCTGGAAACTTGCTGTGCGCATTGCCAAAGAGGAAAGCGTCAATCTTTTTGTTGTGCAACTTGCTGCCTTGCTACACGATATTGCCGACTCGAAATTCCATAGCGGTGACGAAGAACTTGGCCCCCGGCTGGCTGGAAACTTCCTGACCAAAATGCACGTGGACAAGCAAATTATCAAGCACGTTGATGCGATCATCAGAAATATGTCATTTCATAAAACTTTCGAAGAGAAGAGATTCAATTCGCGTGAGTTGCAAGTTGTTCAGGATGCCGACCGGATTGATGCCATCGGTGCTATCGGTATTGCCCGGGCCTTTAATTACGGTGGTCATAAAAACTTCCCGATTTACAATCCACACATCAAACCGGAAACATACCTGAATAAAGAAAGTTATAAGAGTAGCAAAGCTCCCACTTTGAATCATTTTTACGAAAAGCTGTTTCTTTTAAAAGACATGATGAACACAAAAACCGGAAAAAGATTAGCGGAGGGAAGGCACCAGTTTATGGAGGCGTTTGTTGAACGGTTTTTAAAAGAGTGGGATACGGAGTGTTAATTTGGAATTGTTTTTACGGAATTACAAATCCCTGGTCCTTTGCTTCAGGATTGTAAATCGCAAAGAGCAGCAAAAAACAAGATGGGTAATCAGTGATCTCGACTGAAGGCAACTAACCGTTGACTGACCAACTACCTTTTCATATGACGCTCCATCTCGCGTTTGGTGTCCTTTTCTTTCAGGGTGTTCCGCTTATCGTAATAATGCTTTCCGCGGGCAAGGGCGATCTCCAGCTTGGCATAGCCATTGTCGTTGATGAAAAGCGTAACGGGAACAATGGTCATGCTCTTCTCTTTTACCTTCATGTGCAGTTTTTTCAGCTCTCTTTTTGTCAGAAGAAGTTTCCTGTCGCGTTTTGCGATGTGGTTGTTATACGATCCGAAAGAATATTCCGAAATGTGCATTCCCCTGACAAATAACTCATCCTCTTCGAAATAGCAATAAGAATCGGCCAGGCTGGCTTTCGCATTTCTGATGGATTTTATCTCTGTACCGGTCAAGACGATGCCTGCAACATACTTCTCAATTAAAAAGTACTCCCAGGAGATACGTTTGTTCTTTATTTTAATAGTGTTACCCATAGAAAGTACTTCTATTTAACCTTTGCCTGTACATTCAAATTGATGGGAACTGTTCTTATTTATCTCCCCCCAGAATAATTGGCATACCATTATCGGAATTGCCGATGACAATCACTTTTGCATTTGGTGAGTTGGCTAGTTCCAGTGTTGCGTTTATCCCTTTTTCCTTTAAGATCATGTTCGTTAAACTTGCATTCAGAATACGGTTAGCAGTAGCTTTCCCCTCAGCATCAATACGTTGCCTCTCCGCTTCTTTCTGTGCCTTCTGCAGCTTAAACTCATATTCCAGCGATTCCTGCTCCTGCTTCAATTTGCTTTCGATAGCTGATTTTATGGTTGGTGGCAGGACGATAGAGCGGATAAGAACCTGATCAAGGTCCACATGTTTCTCATCAAGGATAGCTTTTGTTTCTTCATAGATTTCATCCTGTATGGCATCTCTCTTGGTCGAATAGATCTGCTCCGGTGTGTATCTCCCTATCACACTTCTGGCAGAGGCCCGCAGAGCGGGAATAACAACAACCCTGAGATATGATTTTCCGATCTGCTGATGCAGTAATCCAAGCTGTGAATAATCGGGCTTATACCAGGCTGAAACATCAGCCTTGATCTCCAGTCCGTTAGACGACAGAACGTTCATCTCCTCGGCTGTTTCCTGTTGTCGTACATTATAGACGATCATTTTATTCCAGGGAGCTAAGAAATGGAACCCTTCTCCATAGGTATGTGTTGTGTCCACCCCATTCGTAAGTGTACGGAACAAAACCCCGGCCTCACCCGAATTGATGGTCACTGTCATCCGACTCCAAAAGATGATAAGGAAAATGACAACGATTACTACAATTGCAATGGGCCCGATACGCTTAATACTGAATTCCTGTTGTGCCATAATATTCTTGTATTAAAGTTAATTATTTTATATTTATTTAAATTTCTTAAAAATCATTTACAAAGATAGGCATTAGGAACCCATTAAAACAGCTCGGGCGAAATAATAATTATTTCATAATTTCCGTCCAGCAACACCGAACCTGCAATTGTCCGGCCATCGGGAGCTATAGCAAAGTCGCGTATTTTCCAGTTGTCATCCGTCAATTGATGCAGATGTGTTTTGTCTTTCCAGGTGCTGTACATTTCCCCGTTCAGTTTATCCTTATCAGAGACAAAGTAGATCTTCAGGCCGCCGGGATGCCACGAAGCAGCGGTAATATTATAGGTGTCCAACACCTCCCCTTTTTCTCCATACCAATTCATAATCCGGAGCCGTTTGTATGGATAAGGATAGGTTTCGTATCCATACAATACCTTTTTGGCATCAGGTGAAAGATCGAAAAATAAAATATCCTGTCCGTTTTTAGTCAACTGATTCAGGTTATCGTAAATAAAATGATAGCTGTACAGATTCCATTTTTCAGTTCGTTTGTTATAACCTAAAAAATACATCATTCTTCCCGCGGAAGTAAAAGAAGCGTTCCTGCAACTGATCTTACGGTTGAAAAGCGGTACGGAAACACCTGTGTCAGGATTTAATTTATACAGATAACATTCCTCACTGGTACCGGCGTCAAAATAGATAAAATCACTTTCCGAATACCAACCGGGGTTTTGTTCGTCAATTGTGTCATACGTTAATTGAACGGTTGAGTCCAGCAGTGTGTCGTATATAAAAATATCCCAATTTCCATTACGGTTCGATTGATAGAGCAATTTCTTCCCATCAGCTGACCATGCCGGTGATAGATCATCTCCTCTACTCCGGCTGATATTATTGGAAGTATCAATGGTATATGTTTGAGCAGAAGAAATAGTCGGGGTACATAACATAATGATAACGAACCCTATCAGTACGTTCATTCGATTACATAAAAACAGACTCTTATCATGCATGTGCTTGTTCCTTAAAAAGAAACACTGTCTATCGGCTTCTTAAATTTACTCACTTATGCTTTTTGTTAAAGCTTCAAAAGTAATCATTGAGGTTAAAACTTCAGATTAATCCCCGCCATAAAGTTAAAACCAGCCTGTGGGAAGTAGCCGTTCATTTCATATTCCGTACCATCATATACATACCGGTATACCCAGGCGTTGGTTTCGTATTGCTCGTTAAATATATTATTCAGGCTTAAAAGAATCTCCAGGCTCCTCATATGTTTTATCTGTATTTTGTAAAAAAAACGTAGATTATTCACCAAATATGGATCAAGACTTCGCTCATTGTTTGACGTATTGTCGATATATTGCTTCCCCACATAATTCGAGACCAGACTTACCGAAAAACCTTTGAAAGGCGTAATCTTCAGGTCACTTCCAACAGTCCAGTCGGGCGAAAATGAAATATTTGTCTCTCCCAGTTCTGTTTCATATTGATAGGGCTCTTGTTCGGGATCATCCCAATAGTTCCAGTTGTCAACATATTCAGTAAAATCGCTAATCTTATTTTGACTGAATGTAGCGTTCAGATTCCAGTCAACGATCCTGAACAATCTGAAACCGGCTACCGATTCAATTCCTGCCCGGTAACTGTTCGGCACGTTGGTCATAACCGGAGCGCCAACATTGTTGATTTTTCCTGTTAGCACCAGCTGGTCTTTGTAATCCATATAAAACAAGTTGACATCAAATGAAAAAGAGTTAGTTTGAAGACCATACCCCAACTCATAATCAATCAATCGCTCCGGTTTCACTTCCTGGCCCGGATCGGCATCCAGAAAAACAGAACGGTTTGGTGCGCGGTGAGCAACAGCCGCCGAAAAGTACAATTTATGATACTTGCTCACCTGATAAAAAACACCGCCTTTCGGATTGAAAAATGTGTACGCGTGTTGCTGTGTAACATCCTTCAGGTTATCATCCGTTCCTTCTATATTGTAATTGATCACCCTGAGTTGCAAGTCGGCGAACAGACTAATATGCTCATTCAGCAAGTAGTTAGCTTTGGCAAAAACATTCATATCCATTTTGTTACCGGTTCCTGAATACCAGTCCCGGTTGTAATCGCCCAGCCTGGCAATCTGAGCCCAAACGATCTTCCCGTAATGATCGCCCAAATACTGACTCCAGCCCGCACCAAAGTTCAGATGCAAGCGTTGCGCATCGTAATTCATATACATATTGAGTCCGTAAAAATCATTATTGAGCCATTTTTGTTCTATTAAACTCGTTCTAGAAACAGTGTCGCCACCGATAACGGTATCATTCATTCCGTAATCAGAAAACTTTTTATTGTTTTTATAATTCTCATAATAACCTTTTCCTTTCGTATAAAACAAAGTTGTTATCAGGTTAAGTTTATTGCTGAACTGGTGGGCATAATGCAGTTGCAGATATGTCTGTTCGTAATTATCTGTCTGGTTATCATAATAACCCAACAGATTTCCCTCAATGTCATAGATCAACCCTGCCGGGTTATACGTCCGGTTGGTATTCAGACTGTCTTTCGGGATTCCGTACCAGGCCTGGTAGGTTTTTTCGGTACCGTGCAGGTAAATCAGCTTCACAACATCCTTTTTTCCGTAAAAAGCCGAAGCCAGATACATCGACTTCATGTTTGCCATTGCCCTGTCGACAAACCCCTGGCTGTTAAGAAACGATAAACGGCCATCGATTGAAAACTTACCCTTGATCAATCCCGATCCGAATTTCATCGTATTTTTCAAGGTACCGAATGATCCGGCAGCATTATTCAATTCGAGGTAAACATTCGGCATGAATTTATCTGTTTTGATATTGATACTGGCACCAAATGAAGCTGCCCCGTTACTCGATGTTCCCACGCCACGCTGGACCTGTATTTTATCAATTGAAGAAGCCAGGTCGGGCAGATCGACAAAAAATACATTTTGCGATTCAGCATCGTTTACCGGAACACCATTTAATGTAACATTGATTCCCGTCAGATCTGTTCCCCTGATCCGGACCCCTGTATAACCAACACCCGTACCTGCATCAGAAGTTACCACAGTTGAAGGAGAAGAGGTTAATAAAAACGGTAAATCTTTACCTGTGTTCTCTCTGTTTATCTGCTCTTCATCCAGGTCACTAAAAGTCAATGGTGTTTTTTTGTGTGCTTTAGTTGCTGTGATGATCACTTCTTCTGCCAAAAAAACTCTGGGTTCCAATTGTATGTCAATATGCATATCAGCATTAATGTCTAACTTTTTTTCCCACGAGACAAAACCTACATAATCAGCCTTAACGGTGTATGTTCCTTCTTTCAAATCACCTATAAAAAAGGCCCCATTCACTCCGGAAACAACAACAATGCCCGTTTCTTTAAGGCTTATATTCGCTCCGGGCAACCCCTCGCCGCTCTCTTTGCTTGTGATGGTACCCGAAATCCGATACTGTGCGAAAGCGGATATGGCAAGTAATAAGAATAAAACGGTCAGTATGTTTTTCTTTTGCATGACTGATTAACTCATTTAATTATTTTTGGATGACCGGAAAGTAAAGGGGCATGAGTAGTTTGTGGCAAAACCCCGTCCGGCATCCTGTATTCTTTTATATGTATTACTTCTTTCATTAATCTCAATGCTTTAGCAAATTAGTGCAGCACAGCCACATCAATTTATTAAATCAAATGAGGAAAGCAGGTTGGATCAAATAAACACTCTCCCTTCGCCGGCATTACCCGGATCAGGTTCAGAGGGTGTGATCTCAGCCCTTGGTTTTAAGGCACCCCTATTTGATGACTCAAAGGTATAAAAAAGAATCTTATATATTATCTGCCAAACAGATAAATTCAGGAGAAAAATGTGCTGCTAAAGTTTGGCGGGCTAAATCAAGAACGGGAAGATGACATTCGTCAATGATCGCTGAATCAGAGGTGCACAGAATACCCGTTTCTGCTTTTTTCAAGTAATAATCCGGCGAATGTACGGTTTCAGCATTTCCGAAAAGTGTATGATGGGGTAAAGCATGGTTTATATAATGAGCCAATTCACCGCTTTTACTGATCGGTGTATCGAGATAGAACATAACGCCGGATGGCTGGAAATTTTTCAATGTTGCTAAAATTAAATCCACGGCCCTGAACACAACGTCATCTTTCACCGCTTTTTTATGAATCTCGGAAGCATCGCGCAAGAAGCCGTCCATCGCCACAAACACCAGATTCCCGTTCAAATAACTCCCGACTGTCCGGATGACATTGTATCCGTCGATAGTGAAATGGCCACCCGGTAAGGGTTGTGTGACGACCTTACTTCTTCTTTTTTTCACTACCTCCTCGGGCGCAACGCCCCGGAACAGCATACTCCGCTCCTCACCCGATAAGGCATACCTGTCGGAAACCAGTTTCAGGGTTGATTTTTCCGTGTAACGACGTTCCATCAGGTAGAGGTAGTCACGCACCGCCGATTTAAAGTGTCCGGTTAGCTTGTTCATAATCAACAATTATTACTTTTGTAAAATTAATTAATATCATCGACTATAACATGAAAGTACTGATCATCAACGGGCCTAATTTGAATTTACTCGGCGAGCGCGAAACCGATATTTACGGAAACATGACATTTGACGATTACCTTGATGAATTACAAAGTAAATTTCCCCGGCATGAGATAGGATGTTTTCAATCGAATATAGAGGGGGAACTTATCGACAAACTACAGGAAGCCAACCTGGAATACAATGTGATCCTATTGAATGCAGGAGCTTATACCCATACATCTGTGGCTATCGCTGATGCCATCAAAGCTATTGACACACCTGTTATTGAAGTGCATATTTCGAACATCCTGGCCCGCGAGGAGTACCGTCATGTATCTTATATCGCCCCCGAATGCGTGGGAACTATTACTGGTTTTGGCCTGGACTCGTACAGATTGGCATTGGAATACCTGAAAAAACCTTAACTGAATTTAGTAGAATTGAGTTCGGAAAATTTTTTCTTTCCTCCAACATAATGGGCAAATACGATATTGCCCTTATATATCCGGCTTACTTTCTTTTGATTGATTAGCTTACGTTTCTTTCTCAGTTTGCCAAGGTTCCGGTAAAAATACAGGTGGGCTTCAATAACGGCGGTAAAATCAAGAAAGTCGCCTTCAAGCAGAAATTTTAAGCCGGCAATACCATCCAACAGCAAGCGCACTAAAAAAGTGAAGAACAAGCGGTTTTTAGGCAGGTTTTTATACAACAGTGAGAAATTATTCCTAAAGTTCAAATACGTTTTCCGGGCCGATTTTTTCGGCAATGTGCCGCCCCCCACATGATACACAACCGATGCAGGAGACACCATGATCTTATACCCTTCATTCTTCAGTCGCCAGCAAAAATCAATTTCTTCCATATGGGCAAAGAAATCACCGTCCAGCCCACCAAATTTATGATACAGGTCGGCTTTGACAAACATACAGGCTCCGGTAGCCCAAAACACCTCGATGGCGTCATCATATTGTCCCTTATCATCTTCCAGTGACTGGAAAATCCTGCCCCGGCAAAAAGGATAACCATATTTATCAATGAAACCACCACTGGCACCGGCATATTCGAACTTATTTCTTTCGTAATATGATCGTATTTTAGGTTGGCAAACGGCAATCTTCGGGTCTGATTCCATAATGTCGATCACCGGCTTGACCCAGTTGTCCGTTACCTCAATATCTGAATTCAACAGTACATAATAATCGGCATCTATCCTACTCAATGCCATATTGTATCCTGTTGCAAAGCCACCATTATACTTATTTTCGATATAACGCACATCAGGGAAATGCTCACGAAGGAAGTCCACCGAACCATCCAGCGAATTGTTGTCCGCTATCCAAACCTCCGCATCAGCAGAAGTTTTTTCCAATACCCTGGGTAAAAACTTTTTGAGAAAGCTTATCCCATTGTAATTCAATATGACAACAGCTGTTTTTTTCACTGATTATGGGTTTCCGGCAAACGACTTTTCCCGCTCTTTAATGCAAAGGTAAACGAAAATAAGAATTTCCCATTCTTCCGCACGTGCTAACTATCTCGGCTGGGTGTAATAGTCAGTGGCAAAACTTCCGTACGAATTGGGCACGATCACATTATCGATCGAATAAGGATCCCATGTTCTGCGGTACAATTCCCTCTGCCAATGATAGTTAGCCAGTTCGCCTACGAGATCGGAGTGCAACAATTGAAAATCATTTGTGGCTATATCCCGCGTGTAAAAAACAAACTTTTTATCGTGTTGGCCATTAATCTGATAATAATGCCATATTTCGTAAGGAAAGGCAGCCGGTTCGTTATGGCTTTCCGCAATCACGTTAGGCTTTCCATATTGCAGGTACACACGTCCACGTTCCGACCTGTATCCGGCTACTGAGACCGTTTTGAAATTATAATTGGCCTCTTTCACCCGTTGTAAATAATTCATCCAGGCAACCTCGGGATCAACCTTGTTGCGCTCCAGCCAGAAATTATAGAAATACTTTTGCAAGACCTGCACATCGGCCGTTTTAATCATCGACCTGATATACACCTTTTCCGAAGATGTGGAGATAGGATATAAGTAATCAATATACAGAAGCAACGAATCCCTGTTATCAATGTTTTCGACAAATGTATTAGAGACATCTGCAGTCATCACATCCGTAGCGTTGAAGGCCACCTGTGGGTTGTTTTTGTAAAAGAACAATCTTTTGGTTGCCATTATTTCATTTTGGCGGTTCCGGGCCTCAATTACCAGCAAATAATTGCCTGTGGCCAGCCGGCTGATGTCAATTGTGTTCATCAAAACATTGATAGGGCCCGCTTGTATTCGCTTAATATAGAAATATTTGTCCAGTTTTGCATCTACCTCGAAAGGTCTGATATATTCATAAACAACGTAAGCGCCATTACCGACTTCTCTGTCGGCATGGTAGATTTCAGTGTAAAATTTTAGCTCCTTTTCTTCCTGCGTGAAACTGTTGAAAACATAAGGCACTATCTCATAACCGTTTTTATCCAAAACACCTGCTCCCTCTTTCTTTTCAAATGACTTCACAAATTCAATATCGGAAATGGAAGTGCTGTCCTGTGGAAAATTCATTAAAAAAGTAGTGCGACTGGCCACTGGCTTTACTGTGTCGTTCATATCATCAAGTGTCAGTTCCAGGTCATAAACACCATTGGGCAAAGCATACCGATGCACATCCACAAAGGTGAGTGCATTCTCCAGCGTATCCTCAATTTCAGGCCCTGTCAGTTCGTATTTCCCATAATTCATAATGGTATCATTACGTCTGAAAATGACCTGTATATTCAATTTACCGTTGTAATTTCCGTTGGTTTGTAATGTTTGTTTAATGCTATTGTTCTGAATAGTCAGATAAGTTTCTATATAAGGTTGATTATCCGG
>DGOT01000106.1 GCA_002389465.1 Bacteroidales bacterium UBA4459
AATAATAGGATAAAATAATTAAGAATTCTCATGGTTTTCTCCTTTTAAGTGTTAAAATAAAATTCTGTTTGTTAAATCTATAAATTGTTGAATTGTTTATTAAGGCACATACCCAATGAACGCCAACTTCCTTATATGTGGCATAAAGGTAAATATATATCTTGTTATTTTCCGGATAACAAGAACTTTTTGTCCACCGGGTGCGCTTTATCCCTTGCGCTTTTAAACCCTGTTTGTTCTTTTGCTACTACTTCCGCAAATAGAACAACCCTCCCCCCGGAATATTTCGGTAAAAGCCTATGGATTACTCAGGTGGTAAACGGCATAATCATCGTTTTGAAAAACAAGTTCTTTCGATAGGCTTACAGATGTTCCATACTTTTTCTTTAGAATAAGAGTATACCGGCAGCCTTTATGTTCCAGGCTGTGCAGGTAGGCTGTGTCAAGGATTTGTTCGTTGTGCGCCACCCAGCCTTTTCTATGGGCAAAATACATGGGGGCAGGATTTTCGCCGCTGTTGATCACAATGAGGTCGTCGCGGGATGAGAAACGGTCAAGGTCGCTCTCCAGGTGTGTCATTGCTTTAGCGTTGGGCTCGATGGTAAAATCATTCCATTGGTTGAGCAGGCCTTCGACGGCTACCGCTGCCAGTAAAATATAAATCGCTTTCCGGTTGTTGATTTGTGTTAGTCCGTAACCGGCTACAAGTGCCATCACCGGTACAAACGGCAGGATGTAATACGAATGGAACGCAAACGTACGGCCTGCTTTCAGGATGATCAATGAAAAGCCGGCCAGGCACAGCAGGAAAACCACTCCTAAAACTTTCTCTTTTCTGATCACCGACATCACCAACCCAAACAAAAACAACCCGAAGCCGATAAATTTCAAAGACGATTCGTAAAAATGGTTCAGTATCCGAGGGAAAAACGTCTGCGTTTCCTTCACCCCCTGTTGCAGCGGCTCGCCCATAAAAAAATGCCAGAAACCGTAGGCGTCCACCAGGTAAGGAACCCATACAAAATACCAATAATACACCGGAACGGCTATCAGCAGTGTAACAGCACCGAATATGAGTTTGCGCGCCGTGCTTACCTTTTTGGAGAGAAACCATACAAGGAAGAGCACCCAGATATAGGCCACCGGAAGTTTCGACAGGATGCCTGCCAGACCGAATACGGCATACAGCAGCAGGTTTTTGCAGGACCTTTTCCGGTCGAGGTAGTTGCTGCCATAATACAGCGATATCAGCACCAGCGATGAAGCAAATGTGTCAGGCATTATCTTGCGGGCATACGAAAACCAGAACGACACCAGCAGGATGAAGGCCGCATTAAAAGCTACCTCTTTTTTGAAGTACTTCCTTGCGAGCAGAAAAAAGTAATAGATACCTGCACTTGAAACCAACAGGTTGATCAGCCGCCCATACCAGTGATCGTAGCCGAAGAGGAGCGAAACAAGGTAGATCAGGTAGTTGAACAGCGGAAATTCCATACCCGTAATGCCTGTTTTTTCGCCGGCAATGTCGATGCGCGGATGGAAAATATCAGGGCTGACCTCATAAAAATTCCGTGCCACCATTGTAACGGTGGTCTGCCGCCAGCTGTGGGCTGCTTCGAGGGGCGGGTTGGTGATGCCGTAAAGCCTGAGGAGCGCAAAGAACAGGATCCAGAACCGGATATCTGCAAAAATCCGTTTGTTTAAAGTACGGGTCACATCAGTACAGTTCGATGATGTTATTTTTAATGGCAAACTTCACCAGATCGACCGTAGTTTTTATGTTGATCTTTTTCATGATGTTGTTTTTGTGGGTCTCCACGGTGCGCACACTGATGAACAGCTTTTCGGCGATTTCGCGGTTCGAATACCCTTCGGCAAACAGTTTGAACACCTCCATCTCCCGCACGGATAAATTCTTCTGGCGGTTTTCTTTTTCATCACTGTCAATTTTCTTGTCGCTCAGGTAGTTGTTCAGCAGGATGTTGGTAATGGTTTTGGCGTAGAACTCGTAACCGTTCCGCAGGGTGTAAATAGCTTCCAGTATTTCCGAACGGTTGGTGTCGCTGCTCAGGTGCCCTTTGGCGCCTGCCTTTATCAGTTTCAGGATAAATTGCTCATTCCGGAACATCGAAAGAACCAGTATCTGTGCTTTCGGAAAGCGGTGGTTCAGGCTCCGTATATTTTCGAGGTCGTCTTCAGAAGGTTTGTACAATACAAGCAACACTACATGTATGGTATGATTGGTAAGCTGGCGCAGCAACTCGGTAAAGGTGTTGGCACAGCCGATGACCGAAATGTCATCAGCATCAAGCAGCAGCGCGCGGAGGGCGTCGCAGGCAACCGGGTGTTTGTCGTGGATAGTAACAGATATCATGTAAACGTTCTGATGTTGATGTGAACAATTAGCAAAAATACAAAATGTCAGAGATTGATTTGCTTTGTTTTCAGAAGAAATTATCAGCTTGATTTTCTTTTTCAAAGATCCTTATCTGTTTTTCGTTTCCTTTTTTTGCTAAACAAAAAAAGGAAGTTCCGAAAGTTTTCGGGAGTCCGGCTTGAGGACAAAGAAATAAGTCTCTCATATCTTAGTACTTTCGGAGCAACCTACTTTATTTTTCGTTCATTTCTTTGCCTGTCCAAAGAAACGAACCAAAGAAAGGACACCAAAACAAAACTTCTTCGCGCTCTGCCGGAATGTAACGGCCTGGGCAAAAATGTCGGTAACAAACGCTCCGGCACAGTCCTTCCCAATGGTTTATTACCGAAACGCGAGCGTTTTTGCTCCCGGCCGTAAGCATTACGGCATTCACCCTTTCGCAGGCCCGCTGTTTTGGCTGGCCTACGCATGTTTCTACGATTAATTTTTATTTATCATAGAAACCAGAGCATCGGGATGCTATTTACAACCAATTCGTTAATCGGTGTACTTCACTTTCCGCCTTTGAAAAAATACGTTAGGAAAATCAATTCATGGAGCGTTAAGAAAGAAAATTTGTTTGAGCGCAGCGAGTTATTTTCTTTTAGTGGAATGAACTGATTTTTAGTAATT
>DGOT01000028.1:0-2660 GCA_002389465.1 Bacteroidales bacterium UBA4459
AAAAGAAGGGTACAAATTTACCGAAATCGTCTCCGTTCCAAACACTTCGGTTAAGAACCAATACCGCTCGGGCACCTGCTGGAGTTTCTCCGGTATTGCTTTTATAGAAGCCGAACTGCTGCGCACAAATGACAAAGAGTACGACCTTTCGGAGATGTTTGTTGTTTACCACACATACTCGGACAAAGCCGAGAAATACGTTCGTATGCACGGCAACCTTACATTCGGTGGCGGTGCCGAACAAACGGATGTATTCCGTGTATTCACTAAATACGGTATGGTACCCGAATCGGCGTATCCGGGAAGAGCTTACGGAGAAGAAAAACACACCCACGGTGAATTTGACGAAGTGCTAAAGGCTCACGTAGATGCTATCATTAAAAACAAAAACCGCAAATTGACACCGGTATGGCACGAAGGGTTCGACAAACTTCTGGACACATACCTGGGCGAACTACCCAAAACCTTCACTTATGATGGCAAAGAGTACACACCTCAGAGTTTTGCCGAAAGCACAGGGTTCAATCCGGATGATTACTTGGAGATTTCTTCCTACATGAAGCATCCGTATTACGAGGAGTTTGTTATAGAGATTCCGGACAACTGGCTTTGGGCACCTATCTGGAATGTCCACCTTGACGAAATGATGACCATTATTGACAATGCCCTTGAAAACGACTATACTGTAGGTTGGGGTGCTGACGTGAGCGATAAAGGTTTTTCATGGAAGAAGGGTGTCGCCATTATCCCCGATGAAGACAAGCAGGATCTTTCAGGAACAGAAAAAGAAAAATGGGAAGCATTGACAGAAAAAGAAAAGAAAGAATCACTCTATAGTTTTGATGCACCTGTGAAAGAAAAGGAAATTACACCTGAAATGCGCCAGCAACATTACGACAACTATCTGGTAACTGACGACCACGGTATGCTGATCGTTGGTATTGCCAATGACCAAAACGGCAACAAATTCTACAAAATAAAAAACTCGTGGGGAACCGACGGACATATCTATGATGGCTATTTCTATGCTTCGGAAGCATTTGTCAGACTGCAAACCATCGGTATTGCCGTGCATAAAGATGCCGTCCCAAAAGAGATTATGAAAAAGATGGAGAAGTAAGCTTCGCTTGAAAATGACAAATTAAAACCTGCCGGAGTACTGTACTCTGGCAGGTTTTTTTATCTATTGTTGGTTATATCATCCCATATATATTTTTATCTTTGGGAAAAGAAGATTATATCATATTGTAAATGGGGAAACAAAACCGGTCTTCCGGGATAAAGGGAAAAACCCTTCTTGTAATCATTCTTGCTTTTCTTTCACACTTGTGCATTCAGGCTGATGAAGAAAACAATTTGAGATGGGCACAAGTATCCTCCCCTGTTAATTACGATGTAAAGTTTATCACTTTTTTAACACCTGAATGCGGTATTGCCGGGGGAAAGCAACTAATTATTTACAAAAAAGACCGGTGGGTGAAATATGCCACACAGCCTCCCGTTGCTATCGATCACATTTTCCCGTTAGATACCAATTCGTTTTTTATTGCTTCAAAAAACAAATATCAGGAATCTGACTTATACTATGGAAATGGGAAACACTGGAACAAAATATGGACTCCCATAGCCAATGTTATTTCTGCCATGTATTTTACAAACAGAGAGAATGGAGTTGTTGCAGGATTAGGTGAAATCTCCTTATTAAAAAATAACCATTGGCAATGGCTACCGCCTCCAACAAATGAGATGATCAATTCAATTAGTATTGACAACGATTCAATAATTTGGGCTTATTCATTTGCAGCAGGTCTTTTTAAGTATGATGGAGTATGGACAAAAATCAAAGGTTCCGAAAAGACAAATCGTATTCAGTTTTACAAGCACTCAATCTATTTGCTGGGCGATGATTTTTTGGGAATTGTTAATTCAAATGATTCTATTGCTCTATTGTCAACAGGTCAGTATCTGAAAAAGGTCTTGTCATTTTTTGTAATGAACGAAAATGAGATTATAGCAGTAGGGCAAGAAGGTTTGATAATGCACTTTAAAAATGGAAAATGGAAACGAATGGAAAGCGGTGTTACAGAATACCTGAATGCAGTTTGGATGATCAGTGACAATACAGGTTGGATAGTGGGGAATGATGGAGTATTGTTGCATTTTACTTCCGATGACATTAAACGATTTGATCCGGATTACTGGAGGGGTTTTGAAATAATTACATTTAATTCCTTTGCCAAAGTTGTTGATGATGAATACGGAGTTATTGCAGCAGATTTTGACAATGATGGACTGGTTGACATTTTTACCTGCGGACTGTACGAAGCTAACCATTTATATATAAATTCAGGAAATAATACTTTCGTCGACAAAGCACAACAATGGAACATAAGCGGGGCAGAAAACGTCAATCTTCGTGAATTGAACCTGGGAGCTTGTGCCGGTGATTTTGACAATGATGGTGATGATGACCTTTATGTTTCGGTTCTAAACGGCAGTAATAAGCTGTATAAAAACATCAGGGGAAATTATTTTGTTGATTATTCAGATATCAGCCATGGCATTGGGAAAGGATCCGACAGAACCAATGCTGTTATTTCAGGTGATGTGGACAACGACGGTGATCTGGATATTTTTATTACCAACGAAAATAGCACCAA
>DGOT01000028.1:2781-3094 GCA_002389465.1 Bacteroidales bacterium UBA4459
AAAAAACATATTATACAGAAATTTGCTGAAAGAAACAGGACAACTCATATTTGAAAATATTACCGAGGCAGGTAATGTAGGTGGGGCAATTTATTCAAAAAGCAATGCCGTGGTATTTTCTGATATTGATAATGATGCCGATCTGGATTTGTTCATTACAAACCGTAAAACTTCCAATAAGCTTTATCTCAATGACGGCAGCGGGATTTTCACCGATATGACTGCCGTTTTGATAGATGAAGATTCATTGAAATCATACGGAGCAGTTATTGCTGATTTTGACGGTGATGGATTTAAAGACATTTACGTTTCC
>DGOT01000180.1:0-2459 GCA_002389465.1 Bacteroidales bacterium UBA4459
GCTGAGGGATTTGAAAAAGATCAAAGGCAGAAAATATTAAGTGATTATGTAATTGCTACACTGTTTTTTGAGCCTTCAACACGAACCCGTTTAAGCTTTGAAAGTGCAGTAAAATATCTTGGCGGCGGAATTATTGGCTTTGCCAGCCCTGATGTTACATCTGTCACTAAAGGAGAGACACTGAAGGACACCATTTTAACCGTAAGCAACTACTCCGATCTTATCGTGATGCGCAACCCCATGGACGGCAGCGCCCGATATGCTAGCGAAGTGTCACCTGTTCCTATCATCAATGCCGGAGATGGTGCCAACCAGCATCCAACGCAATGTCTGCTCGATTTATATTCTATTCGCAAAACTCAGGGCAGCCTTGATAACATTCACATTGCTATGGTAGGCGACTTGAAATACGGACGGACTGTTCATTCCTTAGTTCAGGCATTATCTTTATTCAATACAACTTTTCATTTCGTCTCTCCAGAAAGCTTAAAAATGCCCAGTTCTGTTAAGACATGGGTTAAAAAAGCAGGACTGGAATATCATCAGTACACTGATTTCATGGAGGTGATTCCTAAAGCCGACATTCTCTATATGACACGTATCCAGGGTGAACGGTTTCCCGATCCTCTGGAATACGAAAAAGTGAAAAATGCCTACATATTAGATAATGCAATGCTTGAGTCGTCAAAAGACAATCTGAAGGTGCTCCATCCGCTACCTCGTGTTAATGAGTTAAATGAAGACGTTGATGATAACCCAAAGGCCTATTATTTCCAGCAGGCACAAAACGGAGTGTACGTCCGTCAAGCGCTTATTGCCGCAATTTTAGGTCTGAAATAAAAGAGATTAGCCATGAACAATAAAAGAACCGAGTTAAAAGTATCCGCAATCCGAAACGGAACCGTTATTGACCATATTCCAGCTGAGAATGTCTTTCGGGTATTTAAAATTCTCAACCTGGACAATACCAACAGGCAAGTGTACATCGGAACGAATCTCGACAGTAAGAAATACGGCAAGAAAGGCATTATCAAGATCAGCAACAAGTATTTTGAGAACGAGGAGATCAGTAAAATTGCTATTGTGGCACCCACGGCCACCATTATCGAGATTGAAGATTATGATGTGATCAAAAAGGAGAACGTAGCCCTGCCTGAGAGCATTGACAACATTGTTAAATGTTTCAACCCGAAATGTGTGACCAACCATCAAAAAGTACCTACATCATTTCGTGTGATTGAAGACCACAGAGGGAAGATGAAGCTGTTGTGCAGGTATTGCGAAAAAACGATGGGTCAAGAGAATATCGATTTCTTATAACATTTGTTAAAGCTGTGGGAAAGGTCTGTTTTGAAAAAACAGCATTATATATTAGAGCTTATTGCACAAGGCGAAGGAGCACGTCTTGATTTCAAATTCGAAATTTCTGATGCAGCCAAAATTGCCCGCTCACTGGTAGCTTTTGCTAATACCAATGGTGGCAAACTCCTCATTGGCGTCAAAGATAACGGTGTAATCCGGGGTATTCGCTCAGAGGAAGAATATTACATGATAGAAAATGCGGCTTTGAATTTTTGCAAGCCTCCGGTAAAGTTTACTTCCAAAGAATGGAACTTGAATGGAAAAAAAGTTCTGGAAGTTGATATTCCTTTCAGCGATGATTATCCTCACAAGGCTCCCGACACAAACGGGAGATATAAAGCCTACATGCGTTTCGAAGACCAAAACATTTTAGCAGACGGCGTATTGCTAAAAGTATGGAACAAGGAGAAAAGTAAACAGGAAATTCAATTGGTATTTACGGATGATCTGCAGGACATTCTACATTTTATAGAAGAAAATGAACCTATAACAACAAACGACATCAGGCATCAGTTCAAACTGTCAAAATTCAAAACAGAACATCTGCTGGCTGACCTGATTATTTTTGATGTTGTAAAAATTGAAGTTGCCGAATCCTCAGCAAGGTTCTCTTTAAATGACAAACCCACACATTAGAACTAACCAATAATCGGCCACGAACTTGGTTAATAAAACCGAAGTTTTTCCGGTATCTGATAGTTACTGGTTCTCCGGGGTCTGTAGATGTTATCAATGAACATCTTCCGGAAAGCTGCATTCACACCTACATCCCAGTGTTTGGCCATTCCACTGCCGCCTGATTTACCGCTTACTTCGGCAGCAAACAAAATTTCACGGGTATTTATGTCGAAGAATGTGACCCATATCAGCGAATATTCACGTTCTTTATTGAAGTTCTCAAGTACAATAACCATCCCCATACCCGATTTCTCTGTCAGCACATAAGACTTAACAATTTTCTTCAGGTCATTGAAGGGAATGCAATAGTTACCCGATACTACAAAATCCTGATAACTCATAGAACGGTAATTCGGAAAGACGGTTTTTCCCAGAAACAAAGACCCTTTATCCATCAAATGCCTGATGTCCTCTATGGG
>DGOT01000180.1:2600-8003 GCA_002389465.1 Bacteroidales bacterium UBA4459
CTGTCTCCAAACACCTTACCCCCAAACGGCCTTCTTATCTGACAATAAGGATCGCCGATCTCAGGATCATACACAAATTTTGTTGGGCTTTTATATACAGAACTTTGTTGCCCTTCACCTGATTTCATATTATTCCCGAACACATCTTTATCTCCGGATGCATATCTGATCATAAACACTTCCGATATATCAATGCTGTACGTAGGCCCCGTTTGGTTCGAATACTTCTTATACTTTACAGACCCCGAGAGTATTTCCGTAACCTTGGCCTTAATCTCATCTCCGTTTTGTAAGATAATGATGTCCTGCGCATAAGTGTAGATGAACAGGAAAAAGAAAATGATAACGAATAATTTTTTCATCCTAATATGGTTTTGATGTGACACACTGTAGCAATCAGTCAAATATAAAACATATGGCTGTTTTTTTGCGCTAAAAAACATGAAAATATTAAAATCTGTTATTGTTCTAAATAAGAGAGACGCATCCGGAACAACAGAAACTTTTTATCATTTGTTAACACAAGTTCAATTTCTTATTCAGCAAGAAATCATATATTTGCCTGATTGTTTTATGGTAAAAAGAAGAGCAACATATCTGGGAATTATTATCCTTTTAACAGCATTTATTTCTGTCAATGCACAGGAATTCGGCTCCAATGTTATCAATGCACCTCTTAAAGAAAAAGCATCCGTTCAGGATCAACAAGGGTTCAAACCCGATGTACGCATTTCCATTGGCACTTCCTTCTCCGGCTTTGGCGTGGGCTATAACACTTTTGGCACTTATGTAGCTCCTGAGATCAGCATGCCTGTCACCAAAAAGCTCAGTGTTCAGATAGGGCTGGGCTATTCGAGTTTATTTTACGGACAACCAGGCGAAACCATGTTCGGAAATACAAATTCTCAATACGGCAGCCTTTACGTTTCCGGAACATACCTGGTAAACGAAAAACTCAGCATCAGGGGTGTGGGCTATAAAACATTTTTACTGAATCCTTCACCGCCAGAAGATGGCACAAACGGGAACAGACCCGACTTCAGCAGCCAGGGCGTAGTACTCGACATTGGCTACAAAGTCAGCGAACATTTCCTAATCAACGCCAGTTTCCAATACAGGCAACAAAACTATACGGATTATTATTTCGGATATCCGCAATCGGGTTTTGGAACACCTGCTAACTCCAATCCCGCTTTTGGTGGATTTGGAAGATCTCCTTTTGGATTTTAATTTATTCTGTCACAAGCAACCCTTGGCATATTTATTGGTTATTTTACAAAGAAGTTTAAGCTTAAACCTATATTCATTTTTAAGATCTTACCACCTTTAATAGCCATGCGCATGAAAAAGTTAGTTGCATCTGTTTCTCTCATCAGTTTATTGTTTTTACTCTGGGGTTGCCCGGGGGGAGTCCATAAAAAATATGATTACGATGCCTATTTCCCCACTACCCCGGTAAACTTTGGTTTTGTGAATAGTCCTTATGATGACTACAATTCCATTTTACCCGAATTTCATTACGGGAAACACCTGGTGTTTTCTTCCAACCGAGCCACGGAAGGCGGCGACTTCAGCTTCGTACACGACAACTTTAACGTTACATGGTATATGGAAACCAGCGAACTGTTAGTGAATAACGATTACCTTGGGGATGGAAATATCGTTGCACAAATGATCAGTAAGGTTAATTGGGAAGGGAATGAATTCGGCCCTTATGCAATTGGTTTCGACACGATGATTAACGAAAACTACGGAAGGATAAGTTTACTCGCCTATTCTACGAACAACGAAGATGAAGCTTATCACGAAGAGTTTTTATATTACTTCTCTGATAATGATGGTGCCACGGGTACGGTTTACGGTCCTTTCGACATCCCGTTCCTTTCCAACAGCAGCCACCAACAGTACATTTCATTTTTTGGCCCTTCCGTAGTCAGCATCGATTTTGGGGGACTCAAACCCAATTTGTTTACCGAAATGTATTTTGACAGTTTTGATAACGGGCTGGCAGATATTTACAAGATAAACATTCCGCAGGGCACAGAGCTTATAAGGTTCCTTTCAGACACAGCTATCTACGACAGGCATTTGATTGAGAAACTTTCATCATCATCTAACGATCGGTGTCCGTTCGTCAACGGTAACTTCATGGTCTTTACTTCTGACAGGCCGGGTGGTTTTGGCGGATATGATCTTTATTATTCAAGATATGAAGGAGCTTCATGGTCACAGCCGGTAAATTTTGGTGACAGGATTAATACCGAATATGACGAATTCAGGCCGGTAGCCATGCAGGTGGATGGGTTCAAAAACGATGTGATGATCTTCTCTTCCAACAGACCCGGCGGAAAAGGTGGTTTCGACTTATATTACGTAGGAATTGACAAGATCACACCAAATCCCGTAATTGAGTAAAAATTGCTTACATCAGGAAAGAAAATCAACGAAGGTTTTACCTGCCTCCAGTTCCTCAATAATGTTGCTTATTTTCTTTGCCGATAATGATTTATAAAATCCATCGCGGAGCTTTCCGTATTCATCGTGGATGGGACAGGGCTTTTCCTCATTACAGTCGTTAAGCCCCAATCCGCATCTCTTGAAAAAATCGAGGCCTTCGTTTACCTCTACAATTCTGAGCAATGAAATGTTTCTTGTTTGTTCATTGGCGTAAAATCCGCCATTGGGCCCTTTTGCCGAATAAATGATTCTGTTGCGTACTAAATGTTGCAATACCTTTGCCAGGTATGGTTCCGGCAGTCCCAGTTCCTTGGCTATGGTTTTTATACCGAAGCGTTTGCCCTCCAACGATTTCATCGAAAGATAAACCACTGCCCGTATTGCGTATTCAGTTGATCTCGAAAACATTATTAAATTATTATCTGCTCAAGCGTCCCGCTTGAATTTTTTTTATTTTCAAACCCGCTTCAGGCATCCCGCCTGAAGTTTAGCGTCACGCCTGAATTTTCATTCAGTTATTGATTTAACTCCATCTGCCCCTGTTCCGTGATCATATCGGGCGTCCATTGCGGTTCCCACACCAGATTAACGGTCACGTTATATTCCGGATATGTCACCTCCAGAATAGTTTGTATATGCTGAATGATCGTATCCCCTACCGGGCAACCCGGCGTTGACAACGTAACATCCACCGTCAGGGTTTTCTTTTCATCATCCTTGATAACCGTATAAACCAACCCCAGATCCACAATATTCACCCCCACTTCAGGGTCGGGTACCTGTTTCAATACTTCAACGACTTTTAATTCCTCGTCTGTAAAATTTTTCTGTATCATTATTTTATGATTTGTTTTTTATGAAATATCATCCGGTAAACATTCACTCCGTACACTATACTTGTAAACACCATAGCTACAGCACCCAACTCAAGCAATACTTCTAATGAAAAGAGCAATCCTGCTACAAAAAGCAGCACACTAAGCGCAAACGAATACATATGAATCGTAGCCAGCCTGTCGCTGTACAAATCTGCCGGAAGAGGTGTTTTTTGTCTCCCCACAAGTTTCTGGTAGTAGAAAAGCCAGATGATGAACGGCAGGGTTTTATAAGTTTGTCCCAGAATCAGTCCGGTAAAAAAGCCATATACAAGCAGCAGCCCAGCCATAATCTCTACTCTTCCGGCTGGAAACCCTAAAGTACTGTTCCCGAAATAAACCAGAATGAAAGAGATTACACTTAGAGAAAGTATCACGAGAGCTATAGCTGAAAGTCTCATGCCAACATCCAGCTTTTTCCGCATCCGGTGCGAAAACACATCGTAATTAAAGAGTAAAAACAAAACCAGTCCTGACAGGATCAGCAGATAAGCAATAAAACTTACAATAACAGGTACCTGATTAATAAAAGTGATCGCAAAAATCGTGATCACTCCGGCGTTTATCAGATAAAAACCCCATCTCAGGAAGTCCTTACGGGTCTTGTGCACAATCAGGAACATGGGCATCAGCGTAGCAGCCACTCCGATCACCAGCATAAGAAACCAGCCCACCAGTCCAATAACAACATGTGTTTCCAGAAACTCGGTATGAGCCTTCGGTAGCCAGGCATATTTAAGGTTCAGGACAATAAATAAACCCATCATCACAGTCAACAGAAGATAAATTGTTGAAGAAACAATATACAGTTTGCTGACATTCTTCTTTTCTGATTTTAAAGCGGTAATCAATGTATTGACCGTAAAAACCAGAACAGCTACAATGATCAATGTTCCGCCTATGACAAAATTATTTGTCAGTTGAAATTCATAACCCATAAAAGCGGCTATCAGAAAAAACAGGCCCGATACAAATCCTGCCAGGGTAATATAAGCCAGCGTTTCGCTGAACAATTTCACTTCCATAACCACGGGGATCAACTGGTACAAGGCTCCGAAAATGATCATTGTAACCCACCCCAGGATCATCAGGTGCAGAACCGTCAAAATCGGCGCATTGATGTGATATCCCAGCAAAGCACCGTAATTGGCTAACAAATACAATGATGCCAGCAAAAAACTGACAGGACCCAGTAAAAAGTGTGGCGCCACCACCCAGATCGAGGGGGCGTTTTTGGTACTTAATCCCGCTTGCATTATTTGAAAATTATCAGTTTGATATTCGATTCATCAATATCCTGTGAAGCCCACCTAAAGTTTCTCTCCTCCAGCTCGGGCAAGAGGTACTGCGGTAGCTTTTTATGATGTACAAATAAGGCCTCCCCTTCTCTTAGCCCTTCTATCTCTTCCAGGACAGTCACCATAGGCATCGGCATTTCAAGAGGACGGACATCTATTTCCCTCATCTTTCCGGCAAATTGCTCCTCTATTTCTTCGAAAACCAGCTGGTCACTCTCCGTTTCTGTCTTTTTCTTTTTATCCAGATGTTCATCGGCTTTTTCCATATAAGTCCACACAACGCCGGCTTCCGGACGCTCCGTTACATATGCATACCCTTTCTTTTTCAGAATATTCAGCAATGGGATCGGCTCAAATGTGTTAATGATTTTCAGCGTATGCCACTCATCCATCGTTTTCAGTTTCTCCATAATGGCATCAAAAGGGTCTATCCCACCTGCCAGTATCGGGCGGACATCCAATTCTTCTATAGCTTCTTTTCTCATATCTCTTTTTGTTTCATTTAATCTGTATTTATCGGTCGGCGAAACAGCTTCACACCCACAGTCGTCTGCTGTTTCAAAACCAATTTCTTTTAGCTTATCAATCAAGACACATACCGGCACCCCTCCTATTCGTGCAGCTTCGGCAATAGCAACTCGTGGCGCCAAAGCCTTACGTAAAAGCGGATTTTTCAACTTTCTGAAATGCTTATTAATAGAAGCTATAACCTCTATCGTCTCCTCATTATGCTCAATAAGCTTAGAAATTTTTGTTTTAGCACTAATTATCAT
>DGOT01000180.1:8071-8512 GCA_002389465.1 Bacteroidales bacterium UBA4459
CCGGGCTATCCGCTATAGCTGCTTTGCACGGCCTATATTTTTAAAGGTGCTGCGGTGTCTTCCCTAGTCAGCCCCGCCTCTCCATTAAAATATCAAGCGTGCTACAGCAGGCTGCCGCTCCTATCCCTGCTGCACATTCTCATCCCAAATTCATTTTAACCACCAACTCGCCCGAGTCATCTCAAATCACTATTTTTGCAAACGATAAAACAAAATCAACCATGCTCATCATTATATCACCGGCAAAAACCCTTAATTTTACTACAGATATACCTTGTACTACATATACTGTTCCCAAACATCTTAACCAGAGCGAACAGTTAGTTCGGGTACTTGAAGAAAAAAATCCTGATCAATTATCCAAATTGATGGGTATCAGTAGCAAATTATCTATGCTCAACTACCAACGATATAAACAGTGGCACTTGCCATTCACTAATA
>DGOT01000260.1 GCA_002389465.1 Bacteroidales bacterium UBA4459
GCCCGTGAATTAATTCACGGGCTTACTTAGTTTTTGGTATCATGTCTTGTGTGTGAAAAGAATACCAAAAGCTTTTTATCTCACCTAAAACAACTTTTGAACAACATCTAATAGCGGAGTGCTACATAGAAATGCAGCAAACTCCTAGTGACTCATGATCAATACTTTTTCTGAATATACACTCTTATTCGTGCGTACGCGTACTGCATAATAAGCTGTTGTTTCATTTAAGTGGAACGTATAATTATTTTGTTGTGGCACCTGAGTCCTCACAATTTCCTGTCCCATAAGATTAAAGATGCTGATCTCTTTGACAACTTCCCTGGAAGTGTTGATGACATAGACATCACTTCCGGAAGAATAAATTTTAATTAATTTTTGTTGTACTTCATCTATGGAATTAGGTAAATAGGACGCATTAAAATGAACTATAAACCGATTGCTTTGTAATTCGGGTGACTGGAAAAACAGGTATGTGGCGTTTTCAGGTGTGATCTTAATCCAGTCGCTTTGAGCGTAAGTGTCCTCAAGCCAGATATCCACATTGTGGAAGCTTTCAAAGTTACTGAAAGTTATACTGTACGTATCAGCTTTTGCGCATATAACATTGACAGGTACATGTGTAATTTGATCATACAGAAACGGAAGGGAGGTTACACTTAACTGTTCCCCCTCAACAGGGCTGTTTATTTGGGTGGCATCAGCATAATAACTTCCCCAGTCTTCCGTATCATAAAGTTCATCATATCCGGAGTTGGCCTCATTCATAAAATTAATAACCATATCATCATTATTGCCGTTTCCTTTAATAGTAATTCTTAAAGAATTTTGTGATCCATTGTCCGACCTTAGAGGAATATCACTGAGTATTTTGTCATCATCTGTAAAATTGAATTGACCATTTCCATTAGTTGTCACAAAGAAGCCTTGTCCAACTTGAATTATTCCAGTAGCTCCGTTTGTTCCTTGATAAGTAATGGCATTGTAGTTATTCCACCCGTTACCAGTTAAAGTAGGATCATAAATATAAATAGTAGGGCCTACTAAAGAAATGTTTCTTGCATAAAGTGACTCCCAGTTTATAGCACAAGGGTAAGGATTACTGATCAACTCTATATGTGCATTTGTGTGATTAATCTCTAATTCTACATCTCCCGTAATCAGTTCGCCTGTTTGTGTAAAAGAATGATCCCATTCACTTGTGTCAGATAATAAGAGTCCGGTAGCTGTTGCGATCGGGTAGGGGTATGGGTATACGTTAAGCCATGAACCGCTGGATTCAACAAACTGGTAAGCATATGTTCCTAAGAGGATCAAATCGAAATTTCGTAAGGCAACACCGGAACCTGTTGACCCTCCCCATTCGTGATAATCCTGATTATATACAGTAGGGCCTACTGTGTGAAAATAGTAATCACCTAAAGCAGAGCTGTTTTCCATGAACGTCTCAATGGAAGCATCTCCACCATTTATATATGAAATATCTCTCATATTTTTAAAATTTCCAGGCCCTTCAGTTCCAGAGAAAATCTTTAGTACATGCATGGAACCTATAAGGTCAGTGTCAAATATCACCCTTACACGACCTTGACTATGGATATCTAAAAATGAATTCTCAACCTTAAGGTCTGATTTGTATACAAACCCTCCACCTTCAGTCATTGTATCGACAATATATTGATTACCAACCTCCAGTAAGCCTTTTTTATAAACACTAACACGACTTGGATATTGACCTTTAATATTCATGTCACCATAAACATTTAAAATGACTTCATCTCCATTATACCCGTCTACCTCATCCATCCATTGTATTTCTGCATTATATGTGAGGGTTTCTCCTGTAAGAACATTTGTAATAATATTTAAATTGTTACATTTTGCAATTTCTTCTCCATAATTTGGGCTAGGATATCTAGGGTAACACTCGCAATTAATTGGGATTAGACAATCATCTAACTCACCGGGAGAATGGTCAGCAACACCACCATCACCGCAACCATTGTCCCAATTAGCTGCATGATTCCAACTGTAATCGTCATACAAATTATCAGGGTCATTAATATTTCCTCTACCCCCTACCCATGTAAAAGTTCCATCTGTTTCTGTTGGTATTGATAATTCAGTATATGTATCATCTTCATCTTCTCCGACAGGAACATTCATCATGTAGCTATTAGTATTACCTCCCCTTGTAATTGATAATATTGGTTCAAATCCTTTATGGGGCTGAGGAATAACGAAGTGAGGATCGTTTTCCTGTAAAATGTAGAAATTACTTACAGGTTCTAATTGTCCTCCCGGGGTTCTGCGGTAAACCTTTAATATAGCTATGTCTACCCATTCATCCTCTACCCAACCATTTCTTATCTTTAAGGGAGAAGAAATTAATTCAAAATTTCTGCAGTCCCAACCACCATTTCCTCCATAATTATAAGGAATAGGGCTTTCATCTTGAGTTAGATTGAATGGATTATAAGTTCCGTCATTTAAGCAAATAAAATTAAAATCTAATTTATTCCCGTTAATTGTTGATTTATCCCATTTGATTCCAAATTGTAGTGTATCAAACCTGTCATCCTCAATAGGGACTGTTTCTGGTTTATTTGCTCTTACTTGCACAACTACATAACCAGACCAATAATCAGGATCATTATATATCCGAATATCAAAGTCAACTGTTCCACCAGGTACTTGTCCTACCGCAGTAGATGTAAATATTACTATCCCAAGTAATAAAATGTAAATCTTTTTCATTTTCTTAAATTTAAGTTTCCCTTAGTTTAATTAATTAATAATCAAGCGATTATTAACGAACTTGCAGTTAGTTATTCACAATTGTTAAGAAACGGACTTTCGTCCCCCTGGATTGCTTGTAATCAGAATTGATTTTGACCTACTTGAGAAGATTGTTTTTCAAATTGGTAATGGTAATATGCTTGTATCCACTGTATGTTTTACTTTCGTAAAGTGCAAATATAATAAAAAACAGGTGAAAGTCAAGCATTTAATACTTAATAAGTGAAAAATATTTGTACATAATTGATAATAAATTTGCATTTTGAAAAATATTTAGTATATTTGAGCGTTCTTAATAATTGAGTTGATTATGTAACATTCTGATAATTAGCTCGTATAAAGGAATATGAAAAACAACAAAACGAGAAATCAAATCATTTCAGGCTATTATTATTGGGTAGACTCTCCATTATAGAAGAAGTTTATCCGGTTATAATTGTGAGTAATTTCATCACTCAAGCCCCATAGGTTTATTCTCCTTTTTATCGTTTTTCATAACTATTGCGAAAGTTAAGTTTAATAAATACAAGCAATTATGAAAAACATTTTACTATTTATCGTCGCAGTTTTAACAATTGTGAGCTGCCAGAAACAAACTCCTATTCAGGAGAATTCAGACACCGATCTTGGTTACGGAGCTTTTAAGTATGGCGAAGTGGTTACTACGTTATACGGAGGAAAAACCATAGATGTGGGCACCGTTACCGTTGGAATTGATGACGAGACGGATTACATTTACGTAGAGTACAAAACAATACCGGGTTGGTATATTTTGGAAACACATGTGGCTGTGGACACAGCAGGAGCAGGTATCCCTGTAAACAAACCGGGAAATCCTAAAATCGGCCGTTTTCCATACAGTACAACCCATGAATACGGTGATGGGACGGATAGTGTTATGTACCCGACAATACCTTACGTGCCGGGCCAGGCATTTGTTGTGGCCACGCATGCTGTTGTCTATACGTTAGACGGACAGCAGGAAACGGCATGGAGTTGGAATGATGAAGCCACACGGTTCTCAGGGAAACGCTGGGGATGGTTCCTTAATTTCAGCTACAATGGGCAAGCACCTTCCGAAACATCATTCTTATATATAACTCAATATATTGATGGTGTCTTATATATCTACCAACTTAATCTCGAAACCGGAGGTGTTGAGCTCATCTCGCAGGAGGAGTTTGATGCCGGTGTTGGTGGATCCATAGAGGGTGCCTCTTGGGATCCGGAAAGTAATATGTTCCTGTTTGTATCCGGTAATGGCACCGAAATATGGGGAAGTAACTTCGATGAGGATACACCCGTAAATTTCATCGGAAATTTAGATGGTATAGCTGTAGATGGGACATTCCTCAACAATACATATTATTTTGTTGACGAAAACAACCAGATATGGGCAGTTGTCTTTGATGCAGACATGCAGATATTGAGTCAGACAATAATTGGCTCGCTGGATGCCGGTATCTCCGTACTTGATATGGCCATTAGCCCGGATGGGCAAAATTTATACTTTGTTACCAATAATAATAATGTAGCAGAAATATGGATGTATAACTTAAACGATGGAGCAGTATCGATGTTAGCGAATCTGGGTAACAGCCAATATCAGATTGCTTTTGATGAAGATGGAGATTTACAGGCAATAGAAGAAACGGCAGAAGAAGATAACAGTATTATCCATGACATAAATGAGAACACAGGCGAAATGAATAATTCGACTGAAATAAATGTTGATGTTGAGGAAGTAACCACAGGACCCAGAATATAAAAGGAGTTCTGTGATAAGAATATAAAACGCTACAACAAGATGAAAATATAAAACCCCAAGCTGTCTCAAAAAAGGGTTTGCTTGTTGTAATTTTTCAGTACCGGGAGGTTTATTTAAAAATTCTTCCGGTGCTTTTTATTTAGGGGGTAACGAAACCAGGCTTTTTAGGGAGCCTTCTAAAAGCTCTTTGAGATCTTCCATCACCATGTTATAGCCTTCCTGTTTTAACGAAGTAACGAATTCTGCATGATCTCTTCCCTGACGGTAATCAGGTTCTTTTGAAGGATGTTTTAAATACCGGGAAATAATTGCCACAGACTCCGATATATTCAAAACGGCATGGTAGAAGACTGTTTTATCTTTTCTGTAAATAGAAGATCCCATGATTTTTTTTATCCCAACAGCTATATCAGAGATTCCTTTCTGATGCACATCCCTGATGCCTGATTTATTAAGTGCCTCAATAATTAACGTGTTGATGTGCAGGAAATACTGATGTGTTTTTAAGGTATTTTTGATAGGTAACTTTACCGAAATAACGAGCATGCCAGGCGAAAGCACTACGGCTTCACCACCAGAAGGTCTTTTATAAATTTCCACCCCGTCTTCCCTCGCTTTTTCTATATAGACCGAATCGTCTGTTATCCGGTTGGATCGACCCAGGACAATGTAGGTTCGGTCGGGTTGCCATACAGAACAGGCAACCTGTTTATCCGAGTGAAGGATCGCATAGTCTGGTAAATTGTATGGCTTTGCTTCCGTCATAAATTTTGCCATGCCTTATTTATGGATGGCTTTGTCCACAGCTTCAAAACCAGCTTCCATAAAAACTTCGGAAATTGTAGGGTGCGCATGGACTGTGTTGGCCACATCATAAATGGTCGATTCGAGCTGCATATAAGCCGAAGCTTCGGCAATCATGTCCGTTGCATGCGGTGCCACGATCTGGACGCCCAGAACTTCGCCATATTTGTTGTCGGATAAAATGCGTACAAAGCCTTCGTTGGTTCCTTCGGTCATGGCTTTACCGTTAGCAGAAAGAGGAAATTCGCTGATCTTATAGTCAACATCATCAGCTTTCAGTTCCGGTTCAGTATAACCGATCTGTGCCATCTCGGGGATCGAATACATATTGATTGGGTATTTCTTCAGATCAAGCTTTTGCCGGACGCCTTTGATCTTGTTAATGACGTGTAATCCTTGTGCTGAGCCAATATGAGCAAAGCGGCTTTTCCCGTTTACATCGCCCACAGCGTACACATTGCTCACAGATGTCTGGCAGTCTTTGTCGGAATGAAGAAAGCCGTTTTCCAGTTCAAACTGAACATCGGATGCAGGTAAAGTGGCCTGCCTTGGGCTGGCATTAATGAGCAGATCGCATTTGATGCTTTCGCCGTTGATGTCCAGCGAGTTGCTGGCGTATGCCTGTAATGCATCGTCAAGCGTGGTGTTGTACACAATGTTGATTTTTTGCTTTTTGAAATTACTTACCAGGTGATCGAACAAGTATGGATCAGCCAATGGAATAAGTGTGTCGGCGGGAGAGATGAGCGTAACTTTTTTACCCAGTACACTGAATAGCTGAGCCAGTTCAACAGCAACGGCATCATAACCTGCAACAACAACATGCGCGGGTATTTCCCTGTCAGTAAACAGGTCGTTCACTTCCACAACAACATCAGGTGCATTTTTCGGTTTCACCGACTTCGAGCCTGTAGCAATGATGATATTCCCGGCTTCCAGGTTTCTATTGTTCACCGTCACCGTATTTTCTGAGGTGATCTTCGCCTCACCCTTAATGATCTCCACACCGTTCTTCTTCAGTAAGAACTCAACGCCAGATGTCAGCCGTGTGACAATTACGTCGGCCCGTTTAACAGCTTTGGCATAGTTGAACGACAAACTCTTCTTATCAATGCCCTCAATACCGAATTTAGCGGCATCTTTGGATATTTTCCGGAATAATTTAGCACTTTCAATAAGCGCTTTTGAAGGGATACACCCCCAATTGAGGCACATGCCACCAATCTTTCCTTTTTCAATAATGGCGGTTTTCAGGCCCACTTGTCCGGCTCTGATGGCTGCTACATAACCGGCAGGCCCTGAGCCAATGATAATTACATCAAATTTCATTTCTTTAGTTTTTTATTATTCCATGATCAGGCTTACCGGGTCGGCCAGGTAGCCCATCACCGTATTCATAAAACGGCTCACTTCACCGCCATCAACAATCCGGTGATCTACCGTTAAAGATAACGGAAGAACCAGTCCAATGTCAAGTTGATCGTTCTTTACCACCGGCTGCTTACTGATGCCGCCTATGCCCAGGATAGCCGCCTGTGGGTAGTTGATTACAGGAACAGCGTATTTGCCACCGATAGAGCCGTAGCTGGTAATGGTAAATGTACCGTCTTTAAAGTCGTCCATATTTAATTTACCTTCGCGGGCTTTATCGGAAATAGTCTGTATTTCCATGGCAATTTCCCTGATACTTAGTCTGTCGGCATTCCGGATGACCGGAACGACCAAGCCCTTTTCTGTATCAACAGCAAGTCCGATGTTGTAATATTTTTTGTACAGCATCTTATCGTTTTCCGTGTCCATTTCCGAATTCAACGCTTTGTGTTTTTTCAACGCATGCGTCACGGCTTTTACGATAAAGGCCAGGTAAGTGAGTTTTACCCCTTCTCCGGCATATTTTACTTTATATTGTTTCCTGACCCGGTCCAGTTCGCTTATTTCCACATCATCAAACAACGACATATGGGCTGCATTGTGTTTGCTGCGGATCATATTTTTGGCAATGGTCTTCCTGATCTGGCTCAGCGGCTCCACTTCTACGAGCTTGTTTTCCACATTCGGTGTATCCGAAGATGCCGTGCTGACAGTTTGAGTTGTACTCTCGGCATGCTGCAAAACATCATCTTTAGTCACCCTGCCTGCAGGTCCGGTTCCTTTTACGTGGTTAATATCAACCCCCATGTCTTTGGCCATGGCGCGTGCTACCGGCGTTGCTAAAACCTTCTTCTTTGCAGTCTCTTTTGTTACCTCTATAGTACCAATGCCTTCCGTACTGCCCGATAAAACAGCACTATTTCCGGCAATCTCCAATGTGCCTACAACACCCGCTCCTTCTTCCTTGACGGCTTCCAGATCAGAACCTTTTTCCACCTCTTTTACCGCTTCTTTTCCGGCAACACCTTCTATCTCAATTTCCACCAGGGCATCGCCTACATGGATGGTCTCTCCTTCTTTGCCAAATAAAGAGCTGATAATTCCCGTCTTCGGGGAAGGGATTTCGGCCACAACCTTATCGGTCTCCATAGTTACCAGCAGGTCGCCGCTTTCTACTTTCTGGCCTTTTTTCACTAACCATTCAACGATGGTGCCTTCTTCGAGGCCTTCACCAATATCAGGGAAGTTAAATATATACTTCATCGTTTAATATTTTACTGTTTTTTCCAATTCATAAAAAATCTTCTCTGCCGACTGCATGTAATGATGCTCGCCTTTCGGCAACGGAACAATGGTGTCGAATCCGGTCACCCTTTTGGGCGGTGCTTCAAGGTATAAAAAAGCATCCTCGTTGATAATCTGTGTAATCTCGGAGGCAACGCCAAAACTGCGAGGGCCTTCTGTAACAGTCAGGATACGTCCGGTCTTTTTCACCGATGTCGCCAGCGTGTCCCTGTCGATAGGGTAGATACTCCTCAGGTCGATCAGTTCAACCGAAATACCGGCTTCTTTCGCCAGCACCATCGCTTTTTGCACTTCTCTGATCATTGCACCATAAGCTACAACGGTGATGTCTGTTCCCGGTGAAATTACCTGGGCCTTGCCTAGCGGAATGTTAAACTTCTCCTCCGGAACTTCTTGTTTAATAGCGCGGTACATACGTTTTGGTTCCATATAGATAACTGTATCGTTGCTTTCAATAGCAGCGATCAGCAATCCTTTGGCATCGTGCGGTGTTGAGGGAATGACCACTTTCAGCCCGGGAATATGCCCGAACAGGGTTTCCATACTCTCCGAGTGATGTTCCAGGGCGTTAATACCTCCGCCATAGGGCATCCTGATGACCATAGGCGTTGTGAATTTACCCCTCGATCGGTTGCGCATACGCGCGGCGTGCGAAATGATCTGGTTGAAACCCGGGTAAACAAAACCGGAGAACTGCATTTCCACCACGGGCCGTAGTCCGGCCACTGCCATCCCCACAGCAGTTCCGATAATGCCTGATTCCGCCAGGGGTGAGTCAAAGACCCTGTCGGCTCCGTATTTCTTTTGCAAACCCTCCGTAATCCTGAAAACACCGCCTTCAACACCTACGTCTTCACCGTAAATAATAACGCTGTCGTCTTCTTTAAGTTTGATATCCAGTGCATTGTTGATGGACTGGACCATATTCATGACCTTCATACTCTTGCCTCCTTCCACTTAAGAAACCGTTCATATTCATTTTTCTGCGCCAGCAAATCGTCCGGCATTTCCTCGTAATGGTACTGGAACACATCTTCTACAGGGTAAGGGCCATAATTCTCCGCTTCCGTAAACTGCCGATCTACTTCTTTCTTGTAGTCTGCGAGCAGTTTTTCTTCCATCTTGTCGGTAATCAGTTTCTTGCGTTTCAGATAGGCTTTCAACCTTTTCAGCGGGTCTTTTTTATCCCATTCCATTTCTTCCTCTTTCGTTCTGTATTTTGTAGGATCGTCAGAAGTTGTGTGCGCCCCTTTGCGGTAGGTAACAGCTTCAATCAGCACAGGGCCGTTCCCTTCTTTTGCGTGGCTTACAGCCTCTTCGATAGCTTTGTACATGGCGAAAAAGTCATTCCCATCCACCTGTATCCCTTTTATGCCGTAAGCAACAGATTTGATTGCAATACCGTCTGACGCTGTTTGCATTTTGAATGGTGTTGAGATTCCGTATTGATTGTTTTGTACGATAAACAACACGGGTACCTGCCAAACTCCGGCAAAATTTAGTGCCTCATGGAAGTCGCCTTCCGAAGTTCCGCCGTCACCAACAAAGGTAAAAGCAACCTGATCTTTTTTCCGGTATTTGATTTCATAGGCTATACCTACTGCATGCAACAACTGCGAAGCAATAGGTACGGATGTGGGAATCATATTCCTTGCCTCCTTAAATGCAGAACCATCTTCATACCCCATATAATATAAAAACAACTCTTTCAGGGTAGCCCCTTTGGCCAGCATGGCACCCATCTCACGAAAAGCCGGCACCATCCAGTCGTTCTCACGCATGAGCTGTCCGGCCGCAATGGAGATGGCTTCCTGTCCGAGGTTGGGCGGATAGGTGTATATTCTTCCCTGCCTTTGGTACGATATGGTTTGTAAATCGGCCGTACGGGCAAACAGCAGGTCTTTGTATGCTTTTACAATTTGCTCATCCGGTAGGTCGGGAAACCATTTGGTGTTGATTACCTTTCCGTCATTATCTATCACGCGAAAAATTTTCTTTTTTAGCGGATCGTATTCTTTTAACATATATAAAATTAATTTAGACTAAATAAAAATAATCTGCAAAGATACATTAATTTTTGAATTACAGATAAGTGAACTGAAAATCGTACGGGCATTGTTTGATTTGAGACTCAACCGGTTAAAATGAAGCATTTGGAAATAACTTCTTACATTTTAACTGTAAATTGAAAGGTGAAATTCAATGGAGTCCCGATATCACCGGGACGCCCCATATACTCGGTGTTGAACAGGTTTTTAACAATTAATGAAAGTTTAGTGGCTTTATTGAATGCGTAGGAAGCTCTGATGTCAAACAGAACATGACCTGTATTGTTTTCCTGGCGGTATTCCTTCAGACCGGGGAATATTTCCTGCCCCAGAATGGTTTCCTCAAACGCCTCGTCAATTCGTTCCATAAAGCTTCTGTAAACGGAAGTCAATCCAAAGGAAAACTGATGCACCTCTAGGTCAATATTGGCTTTGAATGAATGTCGGTATCTGTATTTTAAGATGTTGTTCTCCAGTGTGTCCGTGCTCAGGTCGATGGGATTCATATATGTGTAGCCGGCAAAAAGAGTGAGTGGGAGTTTACCGGTCAGTCCCGACCCTGAGATACCCACATCAATGCCATTAATGCGTGCTCTGCCCACATTCTGTGATTTGAATCCGATGTCATCCAGAGATGGAAATTCCACCGAATCGGGAGCGTAAACGCCAAAAGTAAACTCAATCATGTTCTCGTATTCGGTCCAGTAAGCAGCTACATCGACAAACCCTGACCAATTACGGATAGTAAATCCCTGTTTGCAGCCTATTTCTGTACTCCAGCCTGTTTCTGATTTTAAATCCGGATTTGGGAAAATATTGAGGCTGCCTAAAGAGGTGGCCGTATATTTTTCGGCAATGGTTGGGAACCTGTAACCTTGCCCGTACGATGCCCGGAGGAATGTGGACTTTGCCGCCTGGTAGTTGAGTCCGGCCCGCACAACAGTTCCTGATTCGTTTTCGGAATGATCCAGTGAGTGGTGTTCCCACCGGATGCCCAGGCTGGCTGTAAGACGGTTGAAGAGTCGGTAATCAAGCTGGGTGAAAGCGGCTATGGTAGAACTGCTGTGATCACCATATAAATTAGCTACAGTTGACCCGTATTTTCCCACCAATCCAACGATCAGGTTCAGATTGAATTTGAATTTCTTTTGAAATTGATATTCACCGTAGTAAGAATCTGATGCATTGTTCTTGTCAGGATCATCTTTAAAATTATTAGTCACATCATAATAGCGCGTAAGCAGGCTGTGTTTGTTGTTGTGTTTGTCGTAGTACATCACCCAGGGGTCCACATTGATACGGTGCCCGGTAGTGGGCGAAACACCCTGGCTATTTTGAATAAAAGCTCCTGAGTCGGCGTCGAGCCATATAAAAAAGTCGGAAGTGCTTTGCCATTGCAGGTTGGTGTTCAGGCCATACGAAAACCCTTTGATTTTCTTTGGTCGGTGCCTGAATTTGGCATTGGCCCGTATCTGCTGATCATAATTATCTGTCCGGTACCCACTGTTACTAAGCGCGTTGGCGCCAACAACCAGGTCAATATCATTGATTTTTTGCGCGTGCATGAAATTGACGCCGCCAAACAACGGGTTGGTATCCCACCACCAGGCCATTTCTTTACGTTTCGGTCTGGCGATGATACCTGTGTACATTGTGGCGGTAGTTAATGGCTTTATGCCTGGATAAGCAGTACGGATATTGATCACACCGTTCAAGGCCGAAGAACCATACAAGGCGGAAGAAGCTCCTTTGAGGACCTCTACCTGGTCGATATTTTCAACCGGGAGCGCATTCCATTTGATTTCGTCCGTACCTTCCGTAAGTAGAGGCAGGTTATCAACAAGCACCATAACCCGGCTTCCGGCACCGTAGCTGTATCCGCTTCCTCCCCTGATGCTTGCCTGCCCGTCGAGAATATCCAGACCCGGCACATAATTCAGCGTTTTTTCCATACTCATCGTATTGATGTTTTGGATGAAAGCCGGCTTCATCACTTCGATGGAAACCGTAACATCTGACAGGCGCTGTTCGTACCTGCCTGCCGATATAACGGCCATATCCAGCATCACGGACTTGCTTTTAAGGCTCATATCCATTCTGAGGCTGTCGTTCTTTTTTAATTGAATCGTGAATTGTTGGGTCTGGTATCCCAGAAAGGAGCAGGTAAGTGTGTGTTTCCCTATGGGTAAATGTATAAGGTAGAATCCGTAGGCATCTGTGGCCGTACCGTAAATACTATCCGCCACTACATTTACTCCCGGAAGTTTTTCACTGGTTGCAGCATCGGAAATATAACCGTACACAGCAGTTTGCTGTGCTTGTAGGTGCCATGCAAAAAGAATCAGCAGAACAGATGAAAAACTCACCCGTATAAAATAAGTCTGTAATCTCTGTTTCTTCCTTTTCACTTCAGGTAGATCATCAAATCAAAGAATTAGGTTTTCTAATATATTTTCCTGATGAGCCGTGATACACTTCTCTTTCCGGATGTTACACGTAACATGTACGTGCCATTGGGTAGGGAAGGAACACGGATTTGATACTTACTGTTTGTGGGCCTTGCTTCAAATTTCTTAGTTAGCAGGCTGTTTCCGATAATGGAGTATAACTCGACGGTTACCCTGTCGTTGATATCAGGCAGGGTGAATGTGATCTCATCGTGGAACGGGTTAGGCCAAAGTTTGATGTTCAACTGGTTTTTCCGGTAAGTCTGTATGCCGTTTGGGTCCCAGGT
>DGOT01000280.1:0-718 GCA_002389465.1 Bacteroidales bacterium UBA4459
GCCGGTGTTATCGAGTCGATCTTTTCCATCATAGCCCTGCAGGAACAAAAACTGCTGCCCAACATCAACTTCAAAAATAAAATTGAAGCCACAGGACTGGTTCCCGTAACAGAAGTGCTGGATGCTTCCATCGAGCATGTATTGACCAATTCTTTCGGGTTCGGCGGAAATGATTCTTCTCTTATCTTTTCATCTCATCATAAAAACCCGGTGAAATGAAAGCATACATCAATGGCATAGGTGCAGTAAGCCCACAGAATACACTGAGTAATGATCATTTTCTGGATGATGTGGCAACCGTTGAAGCACACCTTCTGCCGGTATTAAAACCCGATTACAAAGAATTTGTCTCGCCCAAAATGCTGCGGCGCATGAGCAAGATCGTCAGGATGAGTACAGCGGCAGCCATAACAGCCATGAAAGAAGCAGGCATCGAACAACCTGATGCTGTTTTAACAGGAACAGGTATGGGATGCCAGGCTGACACCGAAAAGTTTCTAAATGCCATTTTAAATAATAACGAAGAGTTGCTGACTCCCACGGCTTTTATCCAGTCAACCCACAACACAATGGGTGCACAGATAGCGTTCATGCTGCAAAACCATAACTACAACATCACCTATGTAAACCGCGGTTTTTCCTTTGAAAGCGCCCTGCTCGACAGCTTGATGTTACTAAATGAAAAAGAAGCTGCCCACGTTCTGCTCGGTGGCATTGA
>DGOT01000280.1:805-5516 GCA_002389465.1 Bacteroidales bacterium UBA4459
TTGATAAAACAACTGCATCCTGTGCACAAATTACCCAACCGGATACTTTTTATAAACCGGAGAACCTTACAGTAATCAAAGAAAGAATAACACAATACCTGACTACCAATAATCTTTCTCCGGATGATATCGACCTTATCTTGTTGGGTTACAATGGCGATGAGGAACCCGATGCTGTCTATGCGCAGCTTGAAAAAGATCTGTTTGCTCATAATGCTACGGCTTATTTTAAACATCTGAGCGGCGAATATGATACGGCCGTTTCGTTCGCCACCTGGCTGGGCGCAAAGATTCTTAAGGAAGGAACTATTCCCGAGATTTTACAGAAAAGAAAACACACAGGGACATCGGTTAAAAACATATTGATCTACAATATCTCACACAATATGTACCACAGTCTCATCTTATTACAGGAGGTATCATAGTGCTGCTCCCCGACTTTTACCATATCATTCAGTTGAAACAGTCTGCCAATGTTTTGTCGGCCGAAATCCGGTTGAATCCTGATCATGAAGTATACAAGGGGCACTTCCCACAACAGGCCATTGTTCCGGGGGTTATTCAATTACAAATAGTAAAAGAACTACTTGAACAAACCCTGGTGGAGAATCTGTTCCTCACAGAAGTAACATTAGCCAAATATCTTGCAATGATAACTCCTGATGAGAATCCTGAACTACAAATTGAGATTGAATGGTCGGGTAGTGAAGCAGGCGTCTATCAGATCAACGCTACGATTTCGAAAAATGATGTCGTTTTCACTAAACTCAAAGCAAAGCTTTCTAAATCAGGCATACAGTATTAAAAAAGGCTCGAATATTTTTTAAAAATATTTCTTGGAAGTTGAATAAAAAATTATTTACATTTGCACCTCCAATTTAGTGCTGCAGGCATTTGATGGAAAAACGCGGGAATAGCTCAGTTGGTAGAGCACGACCTTGCCAAGGTCGGGGTCGCGGGTCCGAGTCCCGTTTCCCGCTCAACAAATCCCGATCCCGAATTATCGGGAACGGGATTTTTTCTTTGACATGTTGCTCGAGTGGTGGAATTGGTAGACACGTTGGACTTAAAATCCAATGGGCATCGCGCCCGTGCGGGTTCAAGTCCCGCCTCGAGTACAAGAAGCCGGCTTTTAAGGTCGGCTTTTTTTATTTTTGTCTATGGCCTCAGTTTACATACTTTTTTCAAAATCTACAACTACTTACCACGTTGGGAGTTGCAAGGAGTTCACTGCACGTTATATGCAACATTTAAATAAAACTTTTAACAAAAGCTTACGCGAAGAGCTTCAGCTTTTCCCCCGGTGTAGTTTGCAACTACACCGCAATATCATTTAGTTTATTTCCTGTAAGCATCCACAGTAGCCGCGACACCTTCTTCATAAGAAGTAGCTTTAAAATCAAACGCCTTTTCAAACTTACTGCTGTCGAACAGGTAATCCGAATCAAACTGGTAAAGCATTTCTATCGTTTCTTTAATGTTGTGGTTAAACATTCCGGCCATCCTGATCATCCATGGTTTCAGTACCGTATATTTAGGTTCGACACCGCATGCTTTGGCCGCCAATTCCATAAACTCTTTTCCGGTCAGCGCATTTTTGTCGGCAGGCAAATGCCACACCTGGTTGTAGGCCGATTCGGTATTACCCAGCAAGGCTGTTGCCTCGCCGGCATCGGGTGTATAAGTAAACGAATGTTTTTTGGTGTCATCAACCATCCATTGCGCTTTTTTTCCTTTCAGGTAATTTTCAATCACCATGATATTGACAAAGCTCAGCGGAGTATCAGGTCCGTAAAAGTCGGCGGCACGGGCGATAATCGCTTCCAGGTTTCCTTTTTTGATATCATACATCAGCATTTCATCCACGCGCGCCCTTATTTTCCCTTTCTCGCTGGCAGGGTTGATGGGCGTTTCTTCTGTCATCCAGCCATCCACCTTCCCGTAAGGATAAACATTATCGAAAAAAACCAGTTTGGCCCCTTGTTTTTTACAAGCATAGATCGTGTTGCGCATGATCATCTCCCACTGGATCTGCCACTGCTTTAGTTTATATTGAATACCAGCTGTCAGGTACACGATTTCCGATCCTTTTACAGCTTCGCTCAGTTGTTCGGCATTCAACAGGTTGGCTGCTACCAGTTCGTCATTGGGGTTTACTTTTCGCGGGTGTCGGCTGATTAACCGGATCTTATCCGTGTACTTCGGAAGGGCTTTAGCCACGTATCTGCCTATAGTTCCATTGGCGCCTAATATGGTTTGTGTCATGTTATCAATTCTTTTTTGTCAGCAAATTTTTAACCTCATTTAGTTTCATTAATGCCTCCACAGGCGTTAATGTATCAATGTTCGTATTCAGAATGTCGTCTTTTATCTGGTGCAGCAAAGGATCGTCCAGTTGGATAAAGCTCAGTTGAAATTCACTGTCCTGCGATTTTTCTTTGACAGCTTTATTCAGTTCATCGCCTGAATGGCTTTTTTCCAGGATTTTCAGCATTTGTTTCGCCCGCTCCAGTACTTTTTTAGGCATACCGGCCATTTCGGCTACATGGATACCGAAACTATGTTCGCTTCCCCCCTTTTTTAATTTTCTCAGGAAAATCACTTTGTTTCCGATCTCTTTGATGGAAATATGGTAATTCTTAATACGTGACATGGAAGCCGCCATTTCATTCAGCTCATGGTAATGTGTGGCGAACAGCACTTTAGCCCTGTAAGCCAGGTGGTTATGCAAAAACTCAGTAATCGACCAGGCGATAGAAATTCCATCGTATGTGCTGGTTCCCCTGCCAATCTCATCCAGCAGTATCAGGCTTCTGTTGGAAATATTGTTCAGGATACTGGCTGTTTCGTTCATTTCCACCATAAACGTCGACTCGCCTGAAGAAATATTATCGGAAGCCCCCACTCTGGTAAACACCTTATCGACATACCCGATGTTTGCCGCTTCAGCCGGAACAAAACATCCCATCTGCGCCAGCAATACAATCAGGGCTGTCTGGCGAAGCAGTGCCGATTTACCCGACATATTCGGGCCTGTGAGAATGATGATCTGCTGTTTGGTGTTGTTGAGAAATACATCGTTAGCAATGTAGCTTTCTCCCGGTGGCAGGTTCTGCTCAATTACCGGATGGCGGCCTGCTTTTATATCAATAGCATAGTCGTCCGAAATAACCGGTTTGCAATAATTATTCTCTGAAGAAACTTTGGCAAACGACGCCAGGCAGTCCAGAGAAGCAATGATACCGGCATCCAGTTGAACAGGCTGAATAAAACCGGCAGCATACTTTACCAGCTCTTCAAACAGTTGTTGCTCAATAGCTACAATTTTCTCTTCAGCGCCGAGGATCTTCTGCTCGTATTCCTTGAGTTCTTCCGTAATATATCGCTCCGAGTTTGTCAGCGTTTGTTTCCGGTGCCATTCGGGCGGTACTTTTTCCTTGTGCGTGTTGGTAACTTCGAGGTAATATCCGAACACATTATTGTAACCGATCTTTAACGATGTAATTCCTGTTTTTTCCGACTCTCTCTGCTGAATTCCTACGAGGTAATCCTTTCCGGAATAGGCAATTTTTCTTAGTTCATCCAGTTCATCCGACACGCCATCGCGCAGCACATTTCCTTTGCTTACCAATGCCGGCGGCTCTTCCTGTAATTCTTCAGTCAGTCTTTTAGCCAGTACATTACATGGATTTAACTGGTCGGCGTACTGGCGGAACACATCCGACTTTTCGTTGCCACATAAGCTTTTTACCGAAGCAATTGCCTCAAGTGCCCTGAACAACTGCAACAACTCACGTGGATTGACCCGTAGGGTGACTACTTTCGAGATCAGGCGCTCCAGGTCACCGATTTTGGCAAACTCTTCCCGCAGCCGGCTGGCAAATTCATCATTTTTAATCAGATGTTCCACAACCGACAGTCTTTTGTCAATCTCATGCTTATCCACCAGCGGCAGCGATATCCACTTCCTCATCAGGCGGGCACCGATCGGTGTATCGGTTTTATCTACGACATCAAGTAATGTTTTCCCATCAGGGCTGATGGTTTGAAGCAGCTCCAGGTTACGCGCTGTGAACTTATCAAGCCACACATATTGGCCTTCATCAATACGGCTGATCCGCGAGATATGATCAAGTTTGTCATGCTGTGTTTCGTACAGATAATGAAGCGCTGCACCTGCTGCGATGACACCCCTGCCCATTGTTTCCACACCAAAACCTTTCAACGAAGACGTGTTGAAATGTTTGAGCAGTATCTCGCTGGCAAAATCTTCAGAAAACACCCAATCGTCAAACACTTTCAGGTAGAACTTATCACCAAAGTTTTCCATAAATTTTGCCCTCTGCTGTCGCTGCACAATAACCTCGCTGGGTCTGAAACTCTGAAGAATTTTGTCAATGTATTCAGCATTTCCTTCAGCCACATAAAATTCGCCTGTGGATATATCCAGCAGTGATATTCCCGAAATACCGGAAGTCAGATGTACGGCTGCCAGAAAATTGTTTTCTTTCTGTTCCAGCACATTGTCGTTCATTGAAACCCCGGGCGTTACCAGTTCAGTTACACCGCGCTTGACGATCTTCTTTGCCAGTTTCGGATCTTCCAGTTGGTCGCAGATAGCCACCCTGTTGCCTGCCCGCACCAATTTTGGCAGGTAGGTATCCAACGAATGGTGGGGAAAGCCTGCCAACTCCACGTATGAAGCAGCACC
>DGOT01000245.1 GCA_002389465.1 Bacteroidales bacterium UBA4459
TCCGTTCCTAAATAAAAACAGCGCTTGCAAGAAGATCGCAAACGCTGTTTCAGTATACGCTTTAAGGATTATCCTTTTGTATCCCCTTCAGTCGATGGATCTTCCGATATGGACTCTCTCATCTTCGTGTCAGCCTTAATATTCTGAAACTTATAATAGTCCATAATACCCAGATTACCCGATCTGAAAGCATCTGCCATAGCTTTTGGAATTTCTGCTTCTGCCTGAATTACGTTTGCCCTTGCTTCCTGGGCCTTGGCTTTCATCTCCTGTTCTAGGGCCACTGCCATTGCCCTTCTTTCCTCTGCTTTGGCCTGGGCAATATTCTTATCAGCATTTGCCTGGTCCATCTGCAAGGCAGCACCGATATTTTTACCGATATCGATATCAGCAATATCAATAGATAAAATCTCGAAAGCCGTTCCGGAATCAAGGCCTTTCTGAAGCACTACCTTTGAAATACTATCCGGATTTTCGAGCACAGCTTTATGCGAATCGGCAGAACCGATTGAGGAAACTATACCTTCGCCAACGCGGGCAAGTACAGTTTCTTCGCCGGCGCCACCTACCAACTGGTCAATATTTGCCCTAACCGTTACACGTGCCATAGCAATCAACTGGATACCGTCTTTGGCAACGGCCGCCACTTTTTTCGTGTCAATTACTTTGGGGTTTACCGACATCTGAACAGCTTCCAGCACATCACGCCCTGCGAGGTCGATAGCTGTGGCCGTTTTGAAATCAAGTTCTATATTAGCTTTGTCAGCTGATATCAAGGAATTGACTACAGCCTGCACATGTCCGCCTGCCAGATAGTGGGCTTCCATATCATCCCGTTTTAGATCCAGTCCGGCTTTTGTAGCCGCAATTAAACTGGTGACAATAACTCCGGGAGGGACTTTTCTCCAGCGCATTAATATTAGCTGAAGCAACGATATACGTACACCCGAAACGAGGGCCGTAAACCATAAACCAACAGGAATGAAATAAAACAGCAACCATAGCAAAAATATGGCACCGATACCGGAAGCAATAAGCACATAAATATTAGTCATAATTATTCATTTAAGTTTTTAATAAATATTTTATTTCCTGCAATCTTCACAATCTCTATATCACTGTTCTCATCGAGAAACTCAGCCAGCGCACTCACTTCAAAAAACTGATCATAAAATACAGCTTTCCCCATCGGGGCACAACGTGAAATTGTTTTACCCTTATCCCCTACTTTCAAATCTACTGACTTAAAGGTGCGTGCCTTGCTGTCGATACGCGTGTCCAGCATAGCCTTTTTCCATGTTTTTGATCTCAGCGCCAGGACCAGTCCTATTAAGTTAACACCCAGTGTAACCGCCAGCGCTATATGACCTTCGTAAACACCCTGCCGTGTATAAGCCAGCCATATACCAGCTGCCATTAACACGAACCCAATAATTCCGGCAACACCCGAACCGGGTATAACTAATATTTCCAACAGCAACATGAGTAGGCCTACCAGGATGAGAATAATAATAACAGGCCACATATTCTATTTAATTTTAACAGTTAGTTTTCGGTTTATCATCTCTGTGTAAAACGGTTTCAATTCATTAAACGAACCGCTCTTTACAGGACATTTTCCTTTGTAATGTGCAATCAACGCACAATTTTCCGCCTGCAAAGGATCGTGTTCACAAACATCAATCAACGACTCAATCACAAAATCAAATGTGTTGACATCATCGTTATACAAAATCAGACGTTTCTGTTCCTCTTGCTGTTCAGCGGTTTGGTCTGAATAAGATGTTTTTTCTTTAGTTGACATGAGCTTTTGCTAATGTTTTATCACATGCTTCAAAGTTAATAAAAATTACATCTAAACATCAAAGTCAAAGTAATAATTAAACATGCTTACCCACACAATTATCCCAACGGAAAACTGTTATACTTTTGTACCACATGGAATCCTTTACAACATTTATAAATTACATCGAAAGAAGATTACAACAACCGCTGCCCGGGCTGGATGCGCAATTACGTCTCGTCCCGGCATCAAGATTAAAAGAGCTTAGAAAGATGACGGGACCACTGAATGCAAGGCAGAGTTCAGTGCTTATACTTTTTTTTCCTTATAAAAACGACATTGGTATTCTGCTGATAAAAAGAACTACTGACCAGAGTGTGCACAGTGGTCAGATATCTTTTCCTGGCGGTAAAAAGGAAGATACTGACCATGACCTTAAAGAAACAGCCCTTCGCGAAACTTTTGAGGAAGTTGGCATTGCGCCGGAATATATAACAATCATCGGTGCCCTTTCCAGACTTTACATTCCACCCAGCAATTTTGATGTTTACCCTTTTGTGGGTTATGTTAATGCTCATCCTCATGTGACGATCAATTCAGAAGTGGAAAAAGTGATGAAAGTTTCGCTTAACGAGCTTACCAATCCAAATCTTCCCATTGAAAAAACCATTAGAGGACACGATGGGCAGCTTTATAAGGTACCCTGTTATTACATTCAGAATGAAACCATTTGGGGTGCTACAGCTATGATGTTGAGCGAGTTGCTAGCCGTTATCCTGGAGTAAGCTGCTATTCTTCTATAATGATCTCATGAATCAATTCCGCTTTCGCTCTGAGCATCTCACTTACACCGCAATACCTGTCTTGCGAAAGAGTTACCGCTTTTTCCAGTTTGGCCATCGGCAGGTCTTTCCCTTTAAAGATGTATTTGATGTATATCGTATGGAAATATTTTGGGTGCTCATCGGTTAGTTCTCCGCTCACTTCTACATTAAAAGAATCGGGTTTTACCCGCATTTTAGTCAGGATGGAGATTACGTCCATTGCCGTGCAACCACCAAGCGACACCAGGGTCAACGGTTTTGGTCTCGGGCCCCTGTCTTTTCCTCCTACGCGTTCTTCCGCATCAATAATAATCTTAAAGTTATTTACTTCGACCTCAAAAGCCATTTCGTCCATCCAGTTGATATTTACTGTTTCTGCCATAATTTTTCTTTTATTCAATTCCGGCTGCGAAAATAATTAAATTGTGTAAATGAAATGTTAACTAATCTATGAACCCGATATCCCCCGGTGCGATACCTGCCTCAAATTTCTGCACTAAAACTCCGCCGGGAGTGTAGCGGTATACAGTTCCGTTGCGGGTGTAATCGTTGGCATCGGTTACATAAACATCTGATCCGGGACTAACCCCGAGGGCATAAAAGTTATCATTCTCGCCTGCCCGGACAAAGTAATTATCAGGCAACTGGGTAGTTGAAATAGCCATCCGGTACACATTTTTATTGAGGTAATAAAGTGTATCACCTGTTTTGTTGATATGCAGATTGTCAGGCGAACTATTGAGATCAGGAAATTCCAGACGCATCAATACGTCCTTGTTTTCAGGATCTATTTTCCATAAAGTCGGAACTTCTTCATTTAAATAACCACCACTACATAAAACCCACAGATGGTTGTTCTTATCCAGCACCATACTGTTCGGTTCCATACCCACTTCTGTGCTATCGGTTACCTGCAGATTTTCGCTGTCGACGATCATGATCATATTGTTCGGTTTATCCTGCTGAAATGCCGACCAGTTGGTAATGAATATTTCATTCCCATACTTCAGCAGGTTTTCCGAAGTCCTTCCTAATGCGATCCGGGATATTATTTCCATGTTTTCCGTATTGATCAATGTCAGGTTGTTTTCATACAGGTCGGAAACCAATGCCCGCTGGTTGTCTATTTTCAGAATATAACGTGGAGAAGTCAAGCCGGTTGTTTTTGCCTGGTATTTACCGGTAACCGCATTAATTTTATATACCACGTGTGAATTATTCACCACTATATAAATACTATTCTCATCAAAAGTGATGCTGTTGGCTACATCGCCCAGTGGCGCTCCGTTGATCCGGTAAAAAACCTGCTGGCTGACTGCGCTGGTTTTATAATTATAATATGTAAGCGAAGCATTACCGGCTGTAAAATTCCCTTCATTAACTACAAACATGGCATTCTGGAACTCTCCGATAGGGGGAGCAGGGGTTTCCTCTTTTTCACAGGAATCTAACAAAAGTACGATAACCAACACCACGATCATTCCTAAAAACCGCATCGATCTTAATTTAATCATGTTCTTTATTATTCTCATATTTTATTATTTCCACTTAAATACTACAAACACTTCATAATTTCTTCCTGGCATCGGCCGCCACAACACGGCTTGATAACTTACATTAAAAAGGTTGTTTACCCCAAACTTCGCCTCAAGACTTACACTATGTATATCAAAACTTTTCCCCACGGAAATGCTACTCAGCGAAAAAGCTGGCAATACGTTGGAATAAAGCGATTCGTCGTTCAGCGATGTATTTCTTTTTCCCGTAAATTGGGTGTTCCATGTGCACTCGAATTTCCGGTACGACAAATAAGCGAATACATTTCCGGAGTGTAACGGTACATAGATCAGTTGCCGCCCGGCGTAGCCTCCTTCTTTAGCTTCGTTGCTTTCGTTAGTAGATTTGGCAAACGAATAACGGGCAATAAACTTATAAACAACCTTGCCTTTCTGCCCGTACATTTGGCCTAAAGCCTCCAGTCCACGGGCATGTACAAAAGCAATATTGCGTGCCGTCCAGTACCTGTAATCGGTAGGCACCCACTGGATCCAGTCGTTGATGTACGAATCGTAGCCGCTCAGCTCCACCGTAAAACCGAGAGTTCCGGAAACACGTTTTACATAAGTGATTCCGCCTTCGTACTGTATTCCATACTCCGGTTTCAGGTATTCATTACCTCCCGGATACCAGTACAGGTCATTTAAGCCAGGCAGATTATAATTGTAATTTGCATTGAACCTAAGATAAAGATCCTGTTCTTCGAAAGGCTTTACGGAAATCCCGGCGAACGGTGCCGGAGGAGTAAAAGCGTTATCAACAAATTGCTGGCGAAGAAGCAGCTCTATATTTACAAATCCAGAAAAACTTTTTGCTATTTTCAGATACAGGCCAAAATCGTTTCTCGACTTTATACCTGAGTAATTATTTGAATTAACCCGGTTCAATGCTACATCCAGACCCGCTGACAACGTCCATCCTCTACTGAGCAATTGTGTCAGCCCGGCCTTGATAAAACCACTGTTTGTTTTGTTAACAGACTGAATAAATGTGACCGTATCTTCCGGATCAACTGAAGTGGCCGTTACCAGCAAATAGTCCAGGTCTTCGTAAAACCAGGCTGCCTTTACCTGAAGCATACTGTTTTTTTTATGAAATTTCCATTTCAGGATATTCCGGCTGGTAAAACTCGCCTGTTCTTCCTTATGGTTATCATGATTCTGGCTGCTCATCACCGGAGGAATTTCCCTGAAGTTCCACTGATTCCAGGTAATAACTTCCAACTCGTTGAAGGCAGATAGCCTGTACGTAAAACTCTGTGTAAACCCTCTGTTGTAATACGAGGCATTCTTTTGTGTCTGCCACTCCGGCGGAATAATTGCCTTGTTATAAAAAGAGAATGAGTTTTCGGAAGAAGTCAGATGAGCAGAGGTCAGCGATGCAAATTTTTCGTTGCCAAGATTCATATTCAAAGAAGAAGAGAACGTTTTGAAACTGCCAAAGGTCTGGATAAACGAGAGTTTTTCGTCAGGCTGACGTTTACCGGAAAACAGATTGATGGCTCCGCCTAATGCTCCCGAAGTGTTTTCGAGCGAGCTCCCGCCGTAATTTAAAATAGCGTGGCTGTAAAAGTTGTTGGGCACGAGCGACAGGTCCACCTGCCCGAGCATGGGTGAGTTGATCTCAATGTCGTTCCACAACACTTTCGTGTGTGAGGCTGCCGTACCTCTGAATGAGGCTGTCGCCAGGCTTCCCTTTCCGTAATTTTTCACAAAGACAGGTGTATGCGCCGATAACAATTCAGCCAGACTCAAATGGTTGAACTCCGATTTGACCAGTGTGTCAATCTCTTCGGTTTTGGTGGGAGCATTACGTTCGTATTTTCGTGCAATGATTTCGGTCTCATCCAGGTAGAGTGTATCGAATATCATCTGTGCTTCTGCTTCCTGAAACAAAATCCAGGACAGAAACGCAAAGGCGATATTTTTCGGGGAAATTGTCATTGACTATTACAGATGAACGATCTTTAATGTGTGCACACTATTTCCGTTAAGTATCCGGATAAACAGTACTCCTTTTGGAAACTCGCTAACAGAAATACTGGTTTCCCTGTGTTGAACTGTACCGGAGGAATAAACCGTGTGTCCTGTAAGATCGTAAATGACAAATTCTCCACCCAGTTCAATACCCGTTATTTTCAGCACATCAGTTACAGGGTTTGGCACCGCCACAATCATATTTCTGTCAGGATTCTCATCGACATCCATATGATTTTTATCGTGGATCACACCTACGGCATCCAAGTCAAAACCTGATGATTCAAAAGGTGTCGGCCACGGGTCGTTAATGATATTTCCCTGGCTGTCGTACGAGCTGTAATCAGGGTCAACACTTCCCACAACATCTACTATCCGAACAGCTATGATATTGGAAACATCCAGCCCTGTGCTGTCTTTCAATTTCTCCAGGTCGAAAGGTGTTCCGTACCCACCTCTGTACTTGCCAGCAAGGTTATGGAGTTTCGTAGCATCCAGAGTGCCAAATGAATCTACCTGGTCTTCCGTTTGTGTATAGGAGGTGCTCCCAAACCGGAAGAACCGACTTCCATCTGAACTTACCTCCACAAAAGCCAATTCCAGAAACTCGTCACTGAAAGAGTTTTCAAATATGGCAAAATCGAAGCCGGGACCGTTTGCCACGGGTATATCAAAATAGAGTACGGCACTTCCGGCGTCCCCCAGGCTAACCACATTATTGTCGGCTATACCGATGCCTGCTGTGTCAGCTCCGTAAGTGGCATAACCAACGGCTGTGTCACTCATATCAGCGTATCCTCTATGCACAATGCATAGTGATGCCCATTGAACAAAAACTGCACTATCGGCTTTAATAGCAGTACTTCCCGGTTGTCCGGCAGGCGGAGCAAACTGTGCCACAGTTCTGACGGACGTAAGGAGAATTATTCCGGCAATTGCAACCACGTGCAACTGCCGGAATAAATTATATTTCTTAAAAGAAACCATTAGTTTTTAATGAACTTTCCTGTGTATACAGAGCCGGTCGTATAGATTTTAACAAAATAAATTCCAGTATGTAAAGAACTAATATCAATCTCTTTGTGCTCTTTGCCTACACATATAACTTTTCCGGTTAGATTCATGATCTCCGTTGTGGTAACATCTGAATTATCAAGGCCAGTAAAGTGGATGGTTGTGCTTGCCGGATTAGGGTATATGTTCAGGTCCTTAACCAAAAGGTTTTCGTTAATGCCTGTATTTTCCCGATAATCTACGGCAATAGCCTGAGCAGAAATTCCTGCTTCAAAACTGCCTGCATTTTCTCCGCTAAGGTTATAAATAAAACCTTCTCCCGATGAAAAAAAATCTGTCGTTGTCAGATAAAACAGCTTGTTGATGGTATCCATGACTGAAGCGCCAATGGACATCACCTGCTGACTAACTACCGATGTATTTGTAAGTACATGATTAACCAGGTCATACTCGGCAATACCGTTGTTGATCTCAAGATAAAATTTATCGCCCGACTGCCCCGTGGGATTAACAAGTGTTGCTTCATCGTAGGTAAATTGATCAACCACTTCCCCCTGGAGATTAATCGTTGCAGCACGGAATGTATTATTGCCGTACTCTGACCTCATAAAGACGGTAACCAGCACATCCCAGCTGGCAAAGAAGCCAATGTCTTTGAAAAATTCGCCAAGGTCACTTTCCGTCATCACTACGTTATTAGCCAGATCGATGACGGCTGATTTGCCCGTAGTGCTCCCGTATGCCCCGGGTATGGCCACCATCACATAATTACCTCCCATCACCAGCATATCCGATGCCTCACCCGACACACCGCCGAACTCAGTGATTAGCGAAAGATCATCCATTGTATAAGTCCTTACAAAATTTTCGATGGTTGGATACCAGAACGAAGCAACAAGCACATCTCCGTTGGTTACCAGCTTATTTACTCCCGGAGCAGCAACCGAAGTCACCTTTTCGTAGGTGTCGATATTCAGTTTTACAATGGAGTCCTGAGCTGCCACGTAGGCAAACGGAGCATTAATCAGGACATCCTGAACCGATTGTGTGTAGATAGTGGCAAACTCAGTGGTTTCACCTGATGCTGGGTCGTACGAAGCAACTGTCACATAGTCGTCCGGATCGCTGTAATTTCCACCGTTAACAAGAATCACCTGTTTGGTAAAATAAGAGGTTTGTGCAACAGCACTCACTGCTGTAAACATCCAGAAGGAAGCCAGCAGACTTACAAAGTAAAATTTTCTCATAATAAAAGTTTTAAGGTTGATAAATAAAATATTTCCTCAAAACCTTTCAGGAACAAACAATAAGGAATGTTTCTAGAACATCACCAAGCCATTATCCCGAAAGCTTTGATAATTTACCGGCACGGCAGGTCTTCTGACTCGCTCACCCCTGAGGCCTTCCCAATTCACTCCCCTTATGTCGGGAAAATCAGTGACCCAGGTTTCAGAGGCTTTTTTTGAGCTTACAGCAGCGGGAACTGTACAGGATTTACACCTGTTTCCCTATTAAGCCATCCATCCGGTCTGATGGATATTATCGGCACCATTGCCTGGTACAAATGTAACACATTTTCTGAATTTATTTTAATTACAAGTAACAACTTGTCAATGAAATTAATTTATATACTTTTGCACTACTCAAGCACTTGCAACAAGATGTATATACGCATAAAAAGCATATGGTTATTACTGGCGGGCTCTGTCATTCTTCTTCTAGCATCATGTGCAAAAAACAGTTACAGCCATAAATACAACAATTCTTACAGGTCGTACTCCCAGTCAGCCTACCCTGTATCACAAAAGTCGACTCCTGTAGTTAAAAAATATGTGATTCCTGGTCGGAAAAAAGCTGTTCTTGGTCAGGATGGCAGGTTCCTGAAATAAAAATCATACCTTTTAAGAAGGTGGCCTTGCTTTGCCCCTGAAAGGGCCTATTAATCATTTCTTCATTTTAATATCGAACTCCGATTAACGATGTTAGAATTCCGAAGTATTCGGAATCAACCATCAAAAATCAACATTCGTTAATCGATATTCGCCATTCAATTTATATTATCAAATTCAGGCGAAACCAATAGAACATGACCACCAGCAAAGCAGGTGGTTTTTCAATGAAAAATAAAAAAACCGCCCTGATTCTGCGAGCGGTTTCTTTTCAGCTAAAACAATTTCTTATTCTTCCTCCATATAAGGATATCTAAAATCTGTTGCAGGGATAAATGTTTCTTTTATTGTGCGTGGGCTCACCCAACGCAACAGGTTTAAACTTCCACCGGCTTTATCATTCGTACCTGACCCTCTAGCCCCTCCAAACGGCTGTAAACCAACCATCGCACCGGATGGTTTGTCGTTGATGTAAAAATTACCGGCAGCATAACGCAATACCTTACAGGCCTGAATCATGGCATACTTATCATTCGAGAAAATAGAGCCCGTTAAAGCATAAGGCGATGTCTGGTCACAAATATTCAGGGTTTTAATGTAATCCTTATCATCGTAAACATAGATGGTCATCACAGGGCCAAAAATCTCTTCTTTCATGGTAGTGAAATCAGGATTTGTGGTCTTCAGAATAGTCGGCTGGATAAAGTAACCAACCGATTTATCACCAGTTCCTCCGGTAATAATTTCGCAGTCATCTGTGTTTTTTGCAATATCAATATATTGCATGATGTTGTCAAAGGATTTTTCATCAATAACCGCATTCATGAAGTTGGAAAAATCTTCAACGCCGCCGACTGTTATTCGTGAAACTTGTTCTTGCAGATTTTTCTTCACTTCACCCCACAGTGACTTAGGAATATATGAACGTGATGCAGCTGAACATTTCTGACCCTGATATTCGAAAGCCCCGCGGACAATAGCTGTGGCCACTTCAATGGGATTGGCCGATTGATGGACAAAAATAAAATCTTTTCCACCGGTTTCGCCAACCAGTTTCGGATAGGAAACATAATTGGTTAGATTCTGAGAAACACCACGCCATAAGCTATTGAAAGTGGCATTGGATCCCGTAAAATGGATACCTCCCAAATCTTTGTGTTTCAAGACGATATTTCCAATAACCGAACCGGGGCCGGGCACAAAATTAATCACGCCATCCGGTAAACCTGCTTCCTTAAAAATCTTCATCAGGTAGTAACTTGATAGCAAAGATGTTGTTGCTGGTTTCCATACCGTCGTATTTCCCATCAGCGTAACTGCCATGTTTAAGTTGGAGGCAATGGCCGTAAAATTGAACGGAGTAACCGTAAAAACAAATCCTTCCAGCGCCCTGTATTCCATGCGGTTAAACTGGCCAAATTCTGATTTAGGCTGTTCGTTATATATCTGCGAAGCAAAATAGATGTTGTACCTCAAATAATCAATGGTTTCGCAAGCTGCATCAATTTCAGCCTGGAAAACACTCTTGTCCTGCCCCAGCATCGTAGATGCAACAATCAAACTCCGATATTTTTTTGACAGCAATTCTGCGGCACGTAGCATGATTGACGAGCGCTCCAAATAGGAAATATCCTCCCACTTTTGTTTGGCTTTAAGCGATGCATCGATGGCAAGATTCACTTCTTTTTCTGTTGCCTGGTGATAAGTCGCCAGTACATGACTGTGTTTGTGTGGCATGACCACTTTATCTGTTTTTCCAGTTCTGATTTCCTTTCCACCGATAATCAGAGGGATTTCTATTTCCTGATTGCTTAGGCGTTCTAATTCCGCAACAACTTCTTCTCGCTCTTTGCTTCCCGGTGCATAATCCAAAATGGGTTCGTTTTCCGGCACGTCAAATAAAAATATTCCATTATTCATGTTTATAGCTATTTAGGTTTAATATAATTAAGTGCTCTGTGATTTAAACAGACTGCAAAAATAATCTATTTTAATTAAGTCTAATTTAATATAATAGAATTTCTTTGTTAATCTTCGGAAAGGTATTTTGATGAGGGCGAGGCAATCACCCAGCCTTGTAAGTCAAAATATTATACTGCAATAATTTGTAAGAGGTAATGGAATTTGAATTTCTGGAGAGATGAGGTATAAGAAGTGCACTATCATCCTCCACTAATCAGGTGAATAATCTGAACATCATCACCGTCAACAACTTCCTGCGTAGCACACTCATTCTTTTTGATGAGTTTTCCATTGACTTTAATCACAAGCATTTTGAAAGAGAACTTTTTCAATTTAAGAATTTCAGCAATAGTAAGGCTCTCCTCTTCAAAAAATTGCGGTCTGTTATTTAAAGTGATGTTCATATTATAATTCGTTAAGGAGTATTTCCAAAACAGTATTGGCCTGCATATGAGCAACAATGCCAACCCGCGGTGCAAGGGGAGGTAAGTCTTCTGAAATCTCCCTCACTTCATCACCGCAAATAAACAGATTGTCTGCCTGCCGGCAATGAATCGAATTGCTTTCGCCCCAACCGGCCATTCCCAACCCCAAAACCAAGGGGGTCTTCGGCAAATATTTTGATGCTGTTTCTACAATTGTTTGTTTCATTTCGGCTTTGTCAAAAGCCTCCACAATCACATCTGAGTTTTGATAAATTTCAACAATGCTGATTGCATCCAGTTTAATGTCATGCACTTCAACTTCTGTTCCGGGATTAATCAGCTGAATATTCTCAGAAAGACAATCCACTTTTTTCCGGCCAATCTGATTATAGAAATAATACTGTCGGTTCAGGTTGTTTTCTTCAATAACATCAAAGTCGGCAATAATGAGTTTGCCCACACCTACTCTGGCCAGTGCAACCGCGCAGTTTGAACCCAACCCGCCACAACCTGCAATGCCAACAGTTTTGTCCTTGAGTTTTTCTTTTATCTGCTTAAAATTCATCCCGGCAATACACTACTTAAGTTGAGTACCAAAATTGGTTTTGAATATTCAAAAATACATTTTTTAAATTGTTTGTTGTTTTTTACTGGAAAGCATAAGTTCCTAAAGGTCATTTTCTTTCCTGAACAGCCGTATTAAAATCCGTTATGCTTTCATTTGCATATCTGATTATTAGCACTTTTCGTCCTATTAATTGTAATAATTTCTATTTTTGTTGTGTGCATTTCTTAGCGAAATCAGAAACAATAAAATACATAGCAATGAATATTGAAGAAATTAAAAATCAGCACAAATTATTAAAAGAGTGGACTTATGAGATAACTCCTATTGAAAAGGGATATTCTGATAAAACGCTCTATATTAATGTTTCAGACAACACCATAAAAACCAAAGATGTTCCACCCGAAATGAAAGAAAAGTTTATTGGAGGGAAGGGTTATGGGCTCAGGTATTTGTGGGATGCTACGAAACCTGACACCAAATGGAATGACCCCGAAAATGAGATTGTCATATCTGGCGGGCCAATTTGCGGGATTACTCAATATTCAGGAACCGGGAAGTCATTGGTTGTGAGCATATCCCCCCTTACGAATTCGGTAATTGACAGTAATGTTGGTGGATATTTTGGGCCGTTCCTGAAATTCTCAGGCTTTGATGCAATTGAGCTTCAGGGTAAAGCTGAAAAAGACATCATCATATTTATTGATGGCGTGCATGGTAAAATCGAAATTCTTGAAGCCCCGGCCGAAGCTATAGACAGCCATGTGCTTGCCGAGCAACTGACAGAGATGTATGCTGATGATGACCGCGACAGGAAAAATGTGGCCGTTGTTTCAACAGGGAAAGCTGCTGAGCATTCATTTATTGGCATGCTTAACTTTAGTTTTTTCGATTCCAAGCGGAAGCACGTGCGACTGAAGCAAGCTGGTCGTGGTGGTATCGGTACGGTTTTCCGCGATAAAAGAATCAAAGCATTGGTTTGTAAAGTTCCGGGCGTTAAAGGAAACCTGAACAATGTGGTTGACCTGAAAGCCATCATGGAGAGAGGAAAAACGTTCAACCGGGAAATGCGCGAACTTGATGACGACCAAGCTGAAATGAGAACCAAAGGAACGGCTCACCTGATGGAGATCATGAATGATTATGACCTTCTTCCAACCAACAATTACAAATTTGGAAGCCATCCCGACATTAAAAACATTGACTCTGAAGAATGGAAACGCCGCTTTACCCAAGGCATCCCCGATGGTTGCTGGATTGGTTGCAACATGTCGTGTTCGAAAGGTGTTGATAATTACGAAATAAGAACAGGTCCCTATGCCGGACAGAAGGTTTTGGTTGACGGGCCGGAATATGAAAATGCCGGAGGGCTGGGTTCAAACTGTGGAATTTTCAATCCTGATTATATCATCGAAGCCAATTTTTATTGCGACACTTACGGTATCTGTACCATTTCGTGGGGAACACTTATGGCTTTTATCATGGAGTGTTATGAAAACGGCATTCTTAACGAGGAAAGAACCGGCGGTTTAAAGCTCAATTTCGGGAACTCTGATTCAGCCATGGAAGTTATGCACCAGCTTGCCCGCGGAGAAGGATTCGGCCTGATTGCCGGTTTGGGTGTTCGCAGAATGAAAGAAATGTTCATTGAAAAAGGATGGGGCGATGCCGATTTCCTGCAGGATATTGGCATGGAAAACAAAGGCCTAGAATATTCCGAATATATTTCCAAAGAATCGCTGGCACAGCAGGGCGGGTTTGCCATGACAAACAAAGGCCCGCAGCATGATGAAGCCTGGCTTATTTTTATGGATATGGTAAATAACCAAATTCCCACTTTTGAGGACAAAGCAGAAGCTCTGCACTATTTCCCTATGTTCCGCACCTGGTTCGGATTGATGGGATTATGTAAACTTCCATGGAATGATGTTGAACCTGAAAATAATGCAGAGACGGATGAACCGGCAAAAGTACCGGAACACGTTGACAATTATGTGACCATCTTTAATGCGGTTACAGGTCAGAACATTGACAAAGACGAAATGATCCGCCAGTCGGAAAGAGTGTATAATTTCCAAAGGATTTTTAACCTGAGAAGGGGATTCGGCATCCGGAAATACGATGCGCAACCATATCGCGCCGCAGGTCCAGTTACTATTGAAGAATACGAATCAAGAGCAGAACGCTACGACAAGCAAATGAAGGAACTTATTGGTGTTGACCCGGAAGGAAAAACAACGGAAGAAAAACGCGATATTATTCGTAAATACCGTGAAGGCCAATACGAGAAACTCTTAGACGCCGTTTACTTCAGAAGAGGCTGGAACAGCAATGGTGTACCGAAAATATCTCATCTGAAAAACCTGGGAATGGATCTTCCTGAACTTATTGAACTGATTGCACCCTATCAGGAAGATTAAAGATTCTTTAAAAAAGTTTGATGAAGGCGTTCTCTGTAAGTTTGGAGAACGCTTTTTGTTTAAATAATACTCATTCTAAATAAGGTAAGTCTTAAACCAGAAACAAGTTTCATTATTACATTTGCAACCGATATGTAAAAAATCGCATATCGATTAAAATATATATATGAAACCACCAAGAAGTTCGAAAAATGATGTTTTCTTAAGATACAAACTATGGTTATCCGCAGTTTCGGGAGAAGGAATTATTGGTGAAGGGCAATATCAATTACTTCGGGCCATCGAAGAAAAAGGCTCCCTTAAAGCAGCTGCCGAGGAATTGGGGATGAGCTACCGAAAATCATGGGGAGACATCAAAAACGCCGAAGAATTACTTGGCTATGAACTGACTGAAAAACAACGTGGGGGAAAAGACGGCGGCAACTCACTACTGACTGACAAAGCAAAAAAATTACTGGAAGCCTACGATGCTTTACACAAAAAAATGGATACGGCTATTGAAGATGCATATGAAGACTTTAAAGCGCAGATTAAATGAGGATCCTAATTGGCATAGACGATACCGACAATAAAGAAAGTCGGGGAACTGGTTATAATTCCAGGCAATTGGCTGGCGCCATCGAAGCCCATAATCTTGGGGTTGTGCATGGTATTACACGGCATCAGTTGTTTGTGCATCCCGACATTCCGTACACCTCACACAACAGTTCGGCCTGCCTTGACGTAAGCAGTTCTGATTTTAAAGCGCTTAAAGATTTTTGCCGTAGTTTTATGCTGGATATTGCCGCCACTGGTTCCGATGTTGGCCTTTGTATGGTTGAAAAGAATAAAGTGACAGACGAAATAGTCAAATGGGGAACAGATGCCAAATCAAATGTCTTGAAAATGGATGATGCCATTAAGAAAGCTGAAAGAAATAATATATTCCTAGAAGGTTTGACGGGAACAAAAGATGGCATAATTGGTGCCTTGGCAGCCGTTGGCTTAAGAAACAGTGGAAATGACGGGCGTTTTATCTGGCTAAATTCAAAGAAAAAACTTCGGGATATTGAGGATGGGATTCGCAGTGTTGAAGAATTAATCAATGAATCAGGAGTTAACAGGATTCAATCAAATGACAACTTCACAGTCGGCCTAAAAGACAAGGTGTATTTAAATGAATGGGCAAGACCTGTTCTTCAAAATAATCAATCCGTATTATTAGTTGAAAAAGTAATAAACAATCAGAATTATGAATGGAAATGTGCAGCAAAAGAGTTTGTTAAGGGCATCTCAAACTAACCTGACCATTACACGCGTATTGGAAATAATCCTTCTTTTTTTAGCGGGAGTGCTGGCTATTGTGCTTCACGAACGTTTAAGAAATCCAATTAGCATTCCGGGGCATCACGGCATCGAATTTATGGCCATTATTCTCGCAGTCCGATTGAGCTCCAAAATAAAATGGGCGTCTGGCATTTCAGCATTGGGTATTGGCATCTTCATTCTGTTTCCGGTGCTCGGCTTCAAAGACCCCATGGTGGGTTTCAATTATATGCTGCCCTGTTTATTTATAGATATAGTTTACAATTTTATGCCTGCAAAGAAGTACAGAAATATTATGCTTATTGTAGCTGCAGGCCTGGGTTATATGCTGATTCCTGTCAGCCGTTTAATCGTAACTGTTTCTACCGGTTACCCCTATTCTTCATTTTTAAAATATGGGTTTGTTAAGCCAATGATAACGTTTATGCTGTTCGGAATCCTTGGTGGACTTCTGGGAACAGGAATTTTTAACATAGGAAAGAAATTATTTAGTAAAAAATAGATAATTGAAGCGGTTTGGTTAGCACCCTGTCGCTTTTTTATATGGTCATCGTTATGCAAAATATTACATATCGCTAAAAATGAATAAATTACTTGTTCTGTTCATACTCCCGGGGGTTGTGCTTTTTGCCTGCAATAAAGAGCAACCCAACTATCCACCACCTACAGTTCGTTTTGTTACTGACAGTGGTTATATTTTTCATGACACAATCTTAACGTTGGGCGAAAAATTTAAAATTGGTATTGATGCCAATAATCCCAATGTAAATCTCACAAATTTCATCATCAATATTGAGGGCGAGGAAATTGAAAACTATGTGGATTCAGGGATGAACACAGCCAGTCTTCATTACCGAAAAACACTTACAAAAGGGATAGCTAATACTGAGAAGTGGACTTTTATTATTCGCGACAGGAACCTCAAATCCTCCGAAATCAGTCTGAACATCAAAAGAGACACAAACACTGCTTATGGAGATATCATTTACTTCCCTTCTGTAGAAATAGGTGCACAAAACCAGCCGGATGGCAGTTTCTTTTCGCTCAGCGAAGAGGCCGTTTACACTTTAGAAGAGGCATTTCTGAACCAGGATGTGATTGACCTCTGCTATTACTACGATTTTATAGATACCGACGAGCACACCATCGCTTCACCGGGCGCCAGTATCGATACATCGGTCTTCCCCGGCGAAAGTGGCCTCGACAGTTGGATAAACCGCAGAACCACGCGCTTTAAACACGCCGACATCACAAGCGCAGAATTTGAGGGAAGTACCAACGACAGCCTGCTAATTGTAGCATACGGTCAATCAGATGGCAAGCGCAAAGCGAAGAATTTACAAAGCGGCAACATATTTTCTTTTAAAAACGAAGACGGGAAGATGGGCTTATTCCTGGTTAATTCCGTTTCGGGAACAGATGAAGGAACAATCAACATCTCCATTAAAGTACAGGAATAATGAAGCGAAAAAAATATCCATTATTTCTACTGCTCTGGCTGACAATACTGCAACCGGTTTTTGCACAGGAAACTGCCAGTATCGACACGGTAAATATGGATGAGGTGGTGGTGACGGCAAACCGAAGTTCACGGCTCATCGAGGATATTCCGGGCCGTATTGAAAAGATTGAAGCCAAAGCAATCAAAGCACTTCCGGTGCAAAACGTGGATGATATCTTGCGGAATGTGGCCAATGTACACGTCAACCGGAGTTGGGGAATTTTTTCGAAAAACGCCAGTGTAACCATGCGCGGCCTCGATGGCAGTGCGCGGGTTCTGGTCTTGCTGGATGGCGTTCCTCTTAATAAGTCGGCCGGTGGTTCCGTCAACTGGCACTTGCTTTCTACCGACGACATCGCCAAGATTGAAATCATCAAAGGCCCGGCATCTGCCCTGTACGGAAACAATGCAATGGCCGGGGTTATCAGTATTATTACGAAGGAACCAACAAAGAAAATTCAGGGCGAAGTGGGATTATTTGGCGGCTCATACAAATCTTTCGGCGGTGAGTTTAACATCGGCGGAAACCTGCTAAAAGACAACAAGGGATTGAGTTGGGGAATCAATTCGTTTTACCGGCAGGGAGACGGTTACATTCTTGTTCCCGAAGAATCCCGCGATTCAACAGATGTCAAAACTAATTTAAAGGAATACAATATTGGGGCAAAACTGGGCTACCGTTTTAACAAAAACCAGAAACTAGAAGTTGCCTACCAAACTTCGAACGATATCCGGGGACAGGGCCGGCAAGTGTATGAAAATATGGGTGATTACATTTCGATGAACACACATTTGCTCAGAGCAAATTACCAAGGCACTTTCAACAAAACACTGCTTAACGTAAGTGCGTTTTACCTATACGAAAATGAATTTAAACAAAATGAATCGATAGGTTCCAACTCTGGAAAATACAAATTGAGCGACCGCGATTCTTACAAAGACGATATCGGTTTGTGGATCAATGCTACAACTCATCTTTCCGACAAGAACATTCTAACCTACGGCCTTGATCTGAAGCGGGGAACAGCAGACGTAAGCAATACTTATTACACTTCAACCGATGTTTTAACCTATGAAGGAACACTTAATTTTATTGGTTTTTTCTTACAGGATGAATACAAAATGCTGAATGGAAAACTCGTTTTTGTGGCAGGCGCCCGGATGGATTTTGCAAGTTACGCTAACGGGCGACTCATTGTTGAAAATCCAACGTCAAACACTGGTTTTACCAGTCCTTTTGACAGTGTCTTTGCGACTTCTTCATGGAATTCTTTCAGTCCCAAACTGGCACTGAAATACAAATTCGCAAGAAATCAATCCATTTACATTTCTTGTTCACAAGGTTTTATGCCTCCACGGCTGGATGATTTATCCAAGTCGGGAAAAATCCGCAAAGGCTTTAAACTGGCCAATCCTGATTTAGGGCCCGAATACCTCACCAATTACGAATTGGGATTTACTTTCCAGTTCTTCAAAAAACTAAGCGTCGAACCATCGGCTTATTATTCTTTGGGCAAGGATTTCCAGTATTTTGTCGGGACAGGCGACTCCATTGACACCGGTGACGATGTACCGAGACCGATTTACCAGCGACAAAATATTACGAAGGTGGAAGTTCTTGGGGCTGAAATCTCGGTAAACTTTCAGGTCCTGCCAAAACTACTGCTCTCGGCCAATTACAGCTATAACCACTCCACCATCAAGGAGTTTAACAAGCCTGAGGCTTATGAAAAAGACCTCACAGGAAAATACCTGAATGAAGTTCCGAAACATATGGTTTACGTCGGTATTCAATGGGACAACAAAATCATAAACACGACTGTCTCCTACAATTATATTGGTAGTCAATGGTACGATGAGTGGAACACCACCCTCCTTGCCGCTTACGATTTGATTGACATCCGGTTTTCAAGAGCATTCGGGAAGCATTTTTACGCCTCATTATCCATTCAAAATATTTTGGACAAAGCTTTTATCGACCGGAAGGGATACCTGTCGCCGGGAAGATTTATCACAGGAGAAGTTAAATTTAAATTCTAAATATTTTAAAATCAAGATTATGAAAAAAATATTTTTATTCGCATTGTTAACAACTATCGCCTTTACTGTTGCAATCCAGATGAAAGTGAATGCGCAGGACACCCTTGTCCAATGGACATTCCCGGGTGAATCAGGAGAAGCTGATGGTGGAGTTATTGAGGGGAACCTCACTAAAGTAATTGAAACAGCTGGCGGTACAAGCGAAATTCAGTTCAAAAACGGATTCACCACGAAAGCTGCTCAGGCAACCGGATGGGATGCAGGTGCTCATGAAAAAAAGTGGAAGGTGGAATTTGAAACTACAGGATACCGAAGTATTAACTTATCATCAAAAATTTCATCGGGGGGACAAAACCCCGGGCCCAGGGATTTTAAAGTACAGTACAAATTAGCTGAAGGCGCGTGGACTGATGTAGCAGACTCAGAATTTCAAACTGCCAACGACTGGACAACCGGAGTTCTTTTTGAACTTCCTATTCCAGATGCCTGTTTTAATCAATCCCTTGTTAAAATAAGATGGGTCATGACATCTGATACAGCATCAGACGGTTCAATTGTAGCTGAAGATGGTAAATCTAAAATTGATGACATTTTTATTACCGGCGAAATTATCGATGGAACTGATGAAACGGCTCTCAAACAGGGCATTAAGATTTATCCGAATCCTGCAAGTGATTATTTTGTACTGGAAAGTCCATCAGCTATTCAACTTGATTTATATGATGAAAATGGGGGGGAAATTCTAAGCAAACAAGGAATAGTTATAAAAAGGATTGATGTTTCATACTTAAAAACCGGGACCTATTTTATAAAAGTTACGGATGAGGAAACCAATTTAAGCACAACACAGAAAATAATCATTCAATAAGCAGGTCATGATACAATTTGAGAAAGCTTTAGATATTGTTCTGAATTCGCTTCAGTTTACGCTGCCAAAAGAAAGAACAAACATTAATGATTCGTTAGGCAGAATACTGGCTGAAGATGTCAGGTCGGATATGAATATGCCGCCCTTTGATAAATCGGCAATGGATGGTTTTACATGTAGAAGAGAAGATATTGATAACGAACTGGAAATCATCGAAATAATACCAGCCGGCAAGGTGCCTGAAAAGCGTATCGGCAAAAATCAATGCGCAAAAATCATGACAGGTGCCATCGTGCCTGAGGGTGCTGATTGCGTGATCATGGTTGAGCATACGGAAGTAACGGGAGACAACACCATCCAGTTTGCGTTCGATTATACCAACAACAACATCTGCTATTTTGCCGAAGACATAAAAAAAGATGACCTGGTTCTGCAAAAAGGAATCGAAATCAAACCACAACACATTGCTGTAATGGCTTCTGTTGGATACACAGAGCCGTTGGTTTCAAAACAACCCAGGATCGGAATTATCTCAACAGGTGATGAACTGGTCGAGCCATCGGTGTTTCCCGGCAAATCACAAATCAGGAACAGCAACGGTTATCAGTTGATTGCCCAGGTTAAAAGAGCAGGGGCAATTCCGGTTTATATCGGGATTGCTGAAGACTCGGAAGAGGTGACTTTTACAACAATCTCAAAAGCACTTCGGGAAAATGATGTAGTACTTCTAACGGGAGGCATTTCGATGGGCGATTTTGACTTTATACCGGAAGTTATGGTTAAAGCAGGAATTGATATTAAGTTCAGGTCGTTAGCCGTAAAGCCGGGAAAACCAACTATATTCGGAACCTATAGCAAAAACAAATTTATTTTCGGGCTTCCCGGCAACCCGGTTTCATCCTATACACAATTTGAGCTGCTCGCCCGTCCTCTTATGTTGAAATTAATGGGTTGCTCTGAGCCAATAGCAGATGTGAAGCTACCCATGGGGAGTGAATACATCCGGAGAAAATCAGCCAGAAAATCATTTATACCGGTTACTATTTCCGGGGGTAAAGTTTATCCGGTTGAGTATCATGGATCAGCTCATATTCATTCGTATGTGTTTGCCAATGGTATAACGTCAATTGAAATTGGAAAAGAAAAATTAGAAACAGGAGAATTAGTAGATGTACGACAAATTTAACAGGAAAATTAACTATCTAAGAATTTCCGTTACCGACCGGTGCAATTTAAGATGCACCTACTGTATGCCTGAAGAAGGAATTCAGCTTTTACAGCATGCGGATATTATTTCTCTTGAAAATATAGCCGAAGTAGTAAAGGTAAGTGTTGGTCTTGGGATTGATAAAATCAGAATTACCGGCGGCGAGCCTCTTGTCAGAAAAGGAATCATTGATCTGGTTAAAATGATTGCAGTTATTCCCGGGGTTAAGGATTTTGGGTTATCAACAAACGGCATCTTACTGAAAGAATATGCCCATGAGCTTAAAAAAGCCGGGCTGCACCGGGTAAATGTCAGTCTCGACACACTTGACCCCGAACGCTATAGAAAGATCACCAGACTTGGTGATGTCCGTAAGGTTCTTGAAGGCATTTCCGAAGCAAAGAAAGTTGGTTTGACTCCCGTAAAGATCAATTGTGTTATCAAGCAATCGTCGTCAGAGCCAGATGCTGTTGAAGTAGCAGAATACTGTAAAAAGAACAATCTTCAAATTCGATATATCCATCAAATGGAACTCAGTAACGGACAGTTTTCTGTAGTAGAAGGTGGTGAGGGGGGCGATTGCAAGATATGCAACCGGCTTCGGCTAACTGCAAACGGATACATTAAACCGTGCCTGTTTAACAATCTTGAATACAACATCAGGGAATTTGGAATTGAAGGGGCCATTTTAAAAGCGCTCAAACATAAACCAAAGTGTGGAAGTGTGAATACTAACGGGACATTTTATAATATTGGAGGGTAAGTGTAATAATGAGTGAATAAGACTGAATTTGAGTTAATTGATTACGACTATGCTGTTGGGTAAAAATTAAAATATATGAAAAAACTAAGTCATACAAATTCTGAAGGAAAAGCCAATATGGTTGATGTGGGCTACAAACCGAATCAAATAAGAACTGCTAAAGCTGAGGGTTTTATAAGCTTAAGCAAGGAAACTATCCGGCTCATAAATGAGAACCAAATGAAAAAGGGGGATGTGCTCACGATAGCTGAAATAGCAGGCATCCAGGGGGCAAAACGAACCAGTGAACTAATTCCATTGTGTCATCCTTTGCAGCTTACTAAAGTCGAAATAAAGGCTGTTATTGAAGAAACCGGCGTTCTGATAAAAAGTTTAGTCAGATGTGTGGGACAAACAGGGGTAGAAATGGAAGCCCTGAACGGTGTTAGTATAGGCCTCCTAACTATCTACGATATGTGCAAAGCCGTTGATAAGAAGATGAAAATAGATAATATAAAATTAGTGGAGAAGACTAAAGAGGATTTATAAAAAATGGAAACAAAAACTATAAAAATATTAAGCACAAATATTTCTGTTAAAAAGGGTACTGTTAAAAAACCTGTTGATTCTATTGAATTAAACAATAAAGGGATCAAAGATGATGCCCATGCAGGCAACTGGCATCGGCAGGTGAGTATGTTAGGGGTTGAAAGCTTTGACAGGTTTTCTGAATTGGCCGGAAGAAAGATAAATTTTGGAGAGTTTGCCGAAAACATAACCACGGAAGGAATGGAACTTTTTTATACTGCCCCGTTCGACAAATTTTCGAATGAACATATTGAGCTTGAAGTAACCCAGATTGGTAAAAAGTGCCATGGCGATTCGTGTGCCATATACAGGGAAGTGGGCAACTGTGTCATGCCAAAAGAAGGAATATTTGTTCGCGTGATCCGTGGTGGAAAGGTCAGAAATGGCGATCTGCTTGAATATCATCCAAAAGTATTTAAAACGCTGATTATTACGCTGAGCGACAGGGCAAGTAAAGGTGAATATGAAGACAGAAGCGGGCCAAAAGTTAAAGAGGCCATGGAGACTTTTTCAGCCATGAACAGGTGGCGTAATACGATCAGCAACATCGTCATTCCGGATGATGAAAATAAACTGAGAGAAATTTTACAACAAGCAAAAAACACGTACGACTTCATTTTCACAACCGGCGGAACAGGAATAGGCCCAAGAGACATTACGGTTGATGTAGTCAGGCCATTCCTCGACAAAGAAATACCCGGTATAATGGATATGATCAGAGTTAAATATGGCATGGAGAAACCAAATGCTCTTATCAGCAGAAGCATTGCAGGACTCTATGACAACACAATGGTCTTCACCCTCCCCGGGAGTGTAAAAGCTGTTAACGAATATATGGCCGAAATCACGAAAATACTTCGCCACTTGCTTTTAATGCTTTATGGAATTGATGCGCATTAGCAGGTAAACGCTGGCATCTTGTTTCAGCTTATTTCATTGTGCTTCCCTTACAGGAATTTTTAAGCTCTTTAGGCAAATATATCTTGGAAAAATCCTTTATTTTTTGTATATTCGCATCCCCCTTGAGAAAAACAGACAAGTTCTTATATTTTCGTTTAAGAGAGAGAAGCGAGGAAAATTGATGATTATGAACAGAATACATTTTGAAGACCGGATTAGTTTAGATGTCAAAACACTTAAAGTGGTTCATAAAATACTTGTTGAAAACCCTGAAATTAAAAATATTTTTGAATCGTCTGAAACATATCTGGAAGCAAGGCTGAAATTACGCCAATGGCTGCTGGACTACTTGAATGAACATCAGCACGCACTCAATTATTACCTGAAAAAGGCCCGGGGCATGCACGCCCTGAAAAGGATCTCATGGCGTGATTATGCAGCCATCAGGCTTATGGACTACCTGGATAATGATGGCCTGTCGTTTGTTGATCCCAACAGGAAGAACAAACAAATTGTGAGCAAGCCCATTAAAGACCTATGGCTTGCCATTCATTATGGTAAAGGGAGTGCTGCCATAGATTTTTTTATCGATATGCTTTACCTGTTCCGGCAGCTGAATGGAAAACTAAGTCGTAGAATCCCTTCAGAGGAACATATCCGGAAATGGATGGACAACCACCCTTCGGGGCTGGATGAGGAATTCCTAAACGTCAGGGAACAAAACAAAGAACGTATTTTACGTGTGCTCATCAGGAAGCTGGACAACGGCACGCTAAAAAGCAGTCGGTTTCAGTTCAAGCCGGGCATAAGCGATGAAGAGAAATACACAACGGTACGGGCCTGGTGGAACGATTACCGGTTTCTTTTGTCGTTTGCAATAAGGACACCTGAGGATTTGAACGAGATGCTTGATTATTCCTTACGTGAAGATACACTAAAGGTGCTAAAGAAAGCCCAAAACAAAGGCATTCCTATTTTTGTCAATCCCCATTACCTGTCGTTGATCAGTGTCGACACTAAACCCGGTATGACTGGTGCTGACCGTGCCTTAAGAGACTATATTTTACCCAATGAAGAACTAATCCGGGAATTCGGTCATATTCGTGCCTGGGAAAAAGAAGATGAGGTGCAGCCTGGCGAACCTAATGCGGCAGGATGGATTCTTCCGCCTTATTCCAACGTGCACCGCAGGTATCCGGAGGTAGCAATCTTTATCCCCGACACGGTTGGTCGTGCCTGCGGCGGGTTGTGCGTGTCGTGTCAGCGGATGTACGATTTCCAGAGCGGCCGGTTCAATTTTAACCTGCCCCGGCTAATGCCAAAAATTACCTGGCGGGAAAAAATGAAACTACTGCTGGAATACTGGGAAAACGACCCGCAACTGCGCGACATCCTGATTACCGGCGGTGACGCACTGATGAATACCGACCGGTCGATGAAACAAATACTTGATGAAGTATATGCCATGGCACTTCGCAAAAAAGAGGCGAATAAATCACGGCCCGATGGGAAAAAATATGCCGAGATCATCCGCATTCGTCTTGGAACCCGGCTACCGGTTTATCTGCCGCAAAGGATCACTCCCGAACTGGCACAAATATTGGCAGACTTCAAAGAAAAAGCATCAGAGATTGGCATCCGGCAATTTATCATCCAAACCCACATTCAGTCGGCTATGGAAATAACACCCCTGGTGCAGCAGGGAATTGAACGTCTCAATTCCGCCGGATGGATCGTTACCAACCAGTTGGTATTCNNGTATTCACAGCTGCTTCCTCGCGGCGTGGCCACACGGCCAAGCTTCGCAAAGTTCTGAACGACATTGGCATCGTGCCGTATTATACATTCTCGGTAAAAGGATTTATGGAAAATTACCACAACTTCGCCACCAACGAACGCTCGGTACAGGAACGTGTAGAAGAGAAATACATCGGAATTATTCCAAAAAACTACCTTGACAGAACAAAGGAATTTCACAAAAAAACACAACGTATGACGGAAACCCTGCAGAGATGCCGGGACAAAACAGACATTCCGTTCCTTTCTACTGATCGCTCCGTTTTGAATATGCCAGGCGTTGGCAAAAGCATGACCTACCGCACCATAGGCATTACCGATGACGGTAGGCGTATTCTTGAATTTGAACACGACCAAACAAGAAGCCACAGCCCGATTGTTGAAACAATGGGAAATGTGGTGATCATCGAATCCAAATCCATCAACAGTTACCTAAAGCAGATGGATGAGATGGGGGAAGACATCAGCGAGTATAAAACTATCTGGGGCTATTCGGCCAACGAAACCGAAGAAAGGATGCCTTTTTACCAGTATCCCGAATACGACTTCAGGATCACACGCGAACTGAGAAATTTCATGCCTGAACCATCCCTGATGCTGTCGGATAAAATG
>DGOT01000016.1:0-1065 GCA_002389465.1 Bacteroidales bacterium UBA4459
ATCTCCGTTTTACAATCAATGGTTCTGAAGCTATCATCGATCTTGATTCTGAAACTAAACTTAACAAGGATACCTGGTATCATATTGTTGCTTTGTACAATGGAAAAGATTGCCTGGTTTATCTGGATGGCGAATTGGATGGATATAAGCCGTTTTCTGGGCAAATCAACACTACATCTTACGATCTTGTTTTTGGTCAGTCATTGCCCGATCAAAGCGGTTTTAATTATAATGGTAAACTCGATAAAGTGAGGATTTATAATTATGGCATATCTCATGAAGAGGTGAAGAAAATTTACAATGAAGAAATTTCATCCGTTTTTGATAGACCATTGTCAATTAATGATTTGAAGATTTTCCCGAATCCCTCAGATGGCGAGTTGAATATTGAAGCAAGCACTATTCCTTACCAGGCTATCGAAATATCGATTACCTCTATACCCGGACAAGTCCTTCTCCGGCAAAAGACGATGGCTGATAACAGAGGTGTTGTTCTCGAAAAACTGAATTTGAAAAATTTAGCACCGGGCAGCTACTTCATTACATTGCAAGATAATAACAGTATGGCAACTCGATTATACATCCACAGGTAAGTATGTGCATTGAATGCTATCATGAAAATTTCATTTATTATGGATGCAAATTATTCTCCTAAAGGAAAAATATTGTGGGATAGTTGGTTGATCAAAGATAATAATAGATTCCATATTTTTTATCTGCAATCAATCCCTTCTAAAGACCCTGAAGAAAGACATAACAGTTATGTTACTATAGGTCATGCAGTTTCTGAAGATTTAATACATTGGAAAGAACTGGCAACATCATTAGAACCGGGAGAAAATGATTCATGGGACAATTTAGCATTATGGACTGGAAGTGTTATCAAAAAGGATGAAAAATATTTTATGTTTTATACTGGTAGAAACAAAAGTAAAGACAGGAAATGGATTCAAAAAATAGGATTAGCGGTTTCTAATGACCTGATTAAGTGGGAAAAAGTAAAAAATAACCCCATTCTGGAAGCAGGAAAGTATTATTATATCGACAATCAAAAAAATAAATTAA
>DGOT01000016.1:1224-4228 GCA_002389465.1 Bacteroidales bacterium UBA4459
TACCCGGGTGTTTATGATGAAATTGAAACTACACAGGTAATTTTTCATAAAGAATTTTATTATTTGTTTTTTTCAACTCACGCAAATAATTATGCACCAAATTTTGCAAAAGCAAAAGGATCGTATGGCGGATTACATTGTTATTATTCCGATAAACTGTTTGGAAATTATAAACCAGTAAATGATAATGGTGTTGTTCTTGGAAATGATGATGAGATGTATGATATCAGATTATTGCATGATAGCAAAAATGAATTTTTTGCGATTGGGGGGCTTAATAAAACAAAGAATCAGAGATTTGTCGGCAAACTAACATTACCTTTTAAGATTAAGATAGAAAAAGACAAAGTTTTCATTATCGAATAATGTAAAGCAAAAATAAAAAAAATTGAAAAGAATGAAATATTTGGAGCATTGTAAGATTCTCTATTTTTCTTGTATAGAAACAAATTAGTGAAGTTCTGTATTAATACGTTCATTCAATAAATAAGTTAACTCAAAGGGTGTTACGTAACCTGTTAAAGTTTCTCCTGTATAAGGATTTACCCAATCAGAGGCATCACATGGAAAAATAAATTCTTCATAGTTTTTAACTTCTCTAACCTCACTTTCATTTGGTACATTTTTTGAAAGATTAAATCCAAAGCGATCAAATATTCTTTCGTGTCGTAAAGCTGACATAATATTGTACAAAGCACGTGCATAAATCATACTAGGCTTTGTTCTATTCTTTTTCTTTTTCATGTCAGGATCAGTAAATATTTTACTGCCATATTTGATTGTCTCAACTAGGCCTCTTTCTAAATCATTTATTGGTCTAATATGCTGAGCTCCTGGTTTAGTATATTTATATCTATATTCATTTTTGTTCTTAGGCTTCCATTGTCTTATCCATTCTTTTTTTAGTAGGTATGCAGTTGCTTTATTCGGGACTATAATATGAAAGTGTGGATTGTAGGTTCTTGCCATTGGATTGAAATTGCATTCTAATGATTTAATCCCCATTAGCTTTATACCTTTTCCTCTTCTATACCTCGTTTTACATCGGGTATGAATTAAATAGAACGCCCTTTTCATTCCCCAAATCCAACGGTCTAATTTTTCAGCCTTGCAACTTTTAACAGTAAGGGTAACAAATTGAAGGTCTTCCCAAGTAGATAATACCGGATAATATTTATTAATAATTTCTGCCTTTCTGATAGCTGAGCATATGGTGTAAAACCTGTTCTTACAATACTTTCTATAAAGTCGATTAGCACTAATTATAACATTGCTTTGGCAATGATACGTATTCCACATAAAGATTTTATCATTTCTGAATTACCCTCCTCTTTAGCAATATCAATTAGAGTAAGTGCCATTTTTCTTGTGACTACTTTTTTCTTGGCTCTATTATTTAATGAGGGATTGTTGATAATGCTAGTGCCAGTTCCTGAAATACAAACTTTTGTAGCTGATTGATCATAGTTTTGTGTTCCACTTTGTGCTAATGTATCAAAGGTGCAAAAAGGTACAAAGAAAACTGATAATAACACAAAGTATTTATTAACATTTGGTTTTCTTTAAAGCTTTGCTGAACTTGACTGTTATGGGTTTTGTAATATTTTTGTATCTATTTGTTTTGTGGTAGTTACTTCCCGATACAAAACTTGGAAAAAATCGACCCCAACACCTCATCCGTCGTGATCTCTCCTGTAATGGTACCGAGGTAGTGTAATGCCTGCCGGATGTCGATAGCCACCAGATCTGTAGGTGTCTTTTCAGCCAGTCCTTTTTCTACTTGTTCCAAGGAATTAAAAGCAGCATTTAATGCATCGTAATGTCTTGAATTGCTTACGACAATGTCTGCCGATATAGATTTCTCTTTAACTATGTTCACCAGCGTTTCTGCCAGCAGGTGGATGTTCTCTTTCCGTTTGGCCGACACAAACACAGTTTCCAGTTCCAGCATCTCTTTCAAATGGGGTGGTATCTCTTTCAGTTGATCGATCTTGTTGGCAACCAGAATGAAATGTTTGTCTTCGTCTTGTATGTAATTCCTGAAATCATTCAGTATCTCCTCGATCTTATCCGGGCCGGTTTCACTGATATCGCATATGTATAAGATGATAGAGGCCTGCTCTATTTTATCGTACGTCCTGCCAATACCGATATCTTCTATGGCATCCTGAGCTCTTCTAAGACCTGCTGTGTCAATAAACCGGAAACGGTACCCGTTGATAATAATGGTGTCTTCAATGGCATCGCGTGTTGTACCTGGAATTTCGGAAACAATGGCTTTTTCTTCGTTAAGTATGGCGTTTAACAGGGTTGACTTCCCGACGTTGGGTTTGCCGATTATAGCTACAGGGATACCGGTTTTCAGTACATTGCCTACTTTAAACGATGAGATCAGGTAGCCAAGTTCTTCTTTTAGCACTGTCAGCAACTGATGCAAAGCCCTCCTGTCGGCAAATTCAACATCTTCTTCACTGAAATCGAGTTCCAGTTCGATCAACGAAGTGAACCGGAGTAATTTTGCCCTGAGTTCTTTTATTTTTTCCGAAAAACCACCACGCATCTGGTTCAGCGCCATACGATGTGCCGATCGGGACTGGGATGCGATCAGGTCGGCTACGGCTTCCGCCTGCGACAGATCAAGTTTTCCGTTCAAAAATGCCCGTAAGGTATATTCACCGGGTTCGGCAAAACGGGCGCCGTTTTTAATCAACAGCTCAATAATCTTTTGTTGGATAAATTCAGAGCCATGGCACGAAAGCTCAACGGAGTCTTCTCCGGTATAGGAGCGGGGTGCCTTAAAAAAAGTGAACAGCACTTCATCTACAAGCTCTTTTTCAGTTCGGATCTCTCCGTAATACATATGATGGCTTTTCACCTGCTTTTTTTCCAGGTTTTTCTGAAAAGGAAAGAAAAGTTTGAAGGCAATATCAAGGCTTTCAGGTCCCGACATTCTTACAATAGCTATGGCACCTGTACCTGGTGGCGTGGCAACAGCACAGATCGT
>DGOT01000109.1:0-6664 GCA_002389465.1 Bacteroidales bacterium UBA4459
TATGGCCATACAAATGCGAAATAAGAGAGACACCAATTTCAGCACTGCTTCCATGTCGGATCTGGTATTTTTGCTGCTGATTTTTTTTATGCTTACTTCCACGCTTGTTGCTCCCAATGCCATCAAACTTCTGTTGCCCAGCAGCAGTAGTAAGACGATGTCGAAGCAAACGGTGACCGTGTACATTAATAAGGAACGAAACATTTATGTTGAAGATCAAAAAGTGGATCCGGCTAAACTTGAAAATATACTGGTCAACAAATTAGGACGTGAACAAGAAGGTTCTATCGTTTTGCGCTCCGATAAAACAGCACCTGTTCAGGACATCGTGGTGGTGATAGATGCTGTGAATGAGATCAATCATAAGAACGGAACAAAGCATAAGGTAATTTTAGCTACCAAGCCGAAGAGGTAAGGAGTTTAATAACCACAATTAAATTGAATCGCTTTAACGAAATACTCAAAGACAAAGACCGCCGCCGCGGTGTTGTCGGCACTATCATCATCCACATGCTGATATTGGCAGCTTTGTTTTTTCTGGCATTACGTACTCCTTTACCTCTTCCCGGCGAAGAAGGTGTTGAAGTCAATCTGGGTTATGATGATACCGGAATGGGCGACATACAGACCGAATCACCGATGCAACAAGCTGAAACGCCACCGCCTACTCCTCCACAGGAAGATATTACGGAACCAAAACCACAGGAAGAGGAGTATATTACACAAGACCTGGAAGAAGCGCCGGTACTAGAAGAAAAAATAACGGAAGAAGCGCAGAAAGAAGAGCCACCAGAGCCCCAGGAAGAGATTGTGGAAGAAATCAAAGAGATACCTGTAGATTCTTCTCAGGTTTATACCGAAGAGGTTGCTAAAGAACCTGCTCCGGAGCCGGAACCGGTTGTCAATGAAAGAGCATTGTTTAAAGGAAGTACCAAAAACACCAACGGAACCAACCAGGGTATTGCCGGGGGCGCAGGCGACCAGGGAAAGCCACACGGTTTTGATGACAGTGATAAATACGATGGACAGGGTGGTATGGGAAACGGCATTTCATTTAGCCTTGGTGGCAGGGGGTCCAAATATCTTGACAAACCATCGGCAAACTTCAAAGAGCAGGGCACCGTTAAAGTGGATATCTGGGTGGACAGAAACGGTAAAGTAATAAAAGCCGCTGTTAACCGGAAGGGTACCAATGTGATCGATCCCACCATGCACCAGACAGCTATTGATGCAGCCATGAACTCCACTTTTGCCGAAGACCTCAGCGCTCTCGAGTTACAACGAGGCAGCATTACCTACAATTTCATCCTGATGAAATAAGATAGGTTAATATCTTTTCCTGTATTCGTTTGGTCATTTACACTTGATGTTGCTACTTTTGTTTTATGGACTACAAAGAAACTCTGAATTGGCTTTTCAGTCAACTACCCATGTACCAGCGGGTTGGCAAAGCTGCATACAAAGCCGATCTTGATACAACCATACAACTTCTGGAAAAACTGGGAAACCCGCAGGATAAATTTAATGTTCTGCATGTGGCCGGCACCAACGGCAAAGGAAGTGTGGCACATATGCTGGCATCCATTTTACAAGAGGCAGGTTACAGAACAGGCCTTTACACTTCGCCGCACCTGAAAGATTTCAGGGAACGTATTAAAATAAATGGGGACATGATCCCGGAAGAAAAGGTGGTTGAGTTTGTGGCCAAACATAAAGAAACATTTAATCAGTTGCAGCCATCATTTTTTGAAATGACCGTGGCTATGGCTTATGATTATTTTTCCGGGGAGAAAATCGACTTTGCCGTTCTGGAAACAGGTATGGGTGGCCGACTCGACTCAACCAACATAAGCAATCCTGTGGTTTCGGTAATCACCAACATTGGCCACGATCACATGCAGTTTCTCGGCGATGACACGGAGAAAATTGCGCGTGAAAAAGCAGGGATCATTAAAAAAGATATTCCTGTTGTTGTAGGGGAAAAACAACACGGTATTTCGGAAATCTTTGAAGAAATTGCCGTCGAAAAAAATACTTCCGTCATATATGCTGATGAGCATTTTGATCTGAAACCTATCCAAAGGCGGGATAAGACCAAACTGTTTTATGATGTATGGCATGACAATGAAATGTATATTGAGAACCTTGCTTCTCCTTTGCTGGCGGTTTATCAAATTAAGAACATAAAGACTTCGTTGCAGGTCATCGAGTTACTGAGCACGAATAAAACCATCACAATCACCCGTCAAACCATTGCTTATGGCATTGAACACACCATAGAAAACACCAATCTGATGGGAAGATGGCAGATATTAAGCAGCAATCCGCTCACTATTTGCGATACAGGTCATAACCCCGAAGGTATCCAGGCGGTAATTGACCAGATTAATCAAACCGCTTTCAGTCACCTGCATTTTGTATTCGGTATGGCGAATGACAAAATTCCGGAAAAGATTTTATACCTCCTGCCCAAAGAAGCCACCTATTATTTTTGCAAACCCGATATCCCAAGAGGTATGAATACCGATGAACTCAGGGAACACGCTTTTAAGGCTGGATTAAGAGGTAAATCTTATTCATCGGTTATGGAAGCGCTGAACTCGGCAGTAAACAATGCCGGCGTGAACGATCTGGTTTTTATTGGCGGCAGCACTTTTGTCGTAGCTGAAATAATCTAATCCGTATGTCCGACAACATTTACCAAATCATACAATCGATCCTGCTGGCCATCATTTTTGCTTATCTGGTGTATTATGTGTACACATGGCTATTTGAAAAGAATTACCAACCAAAGTTGTGGAAGCAGTATCTGAAAGAACATAAGATCTCCAAAGCATTGCTGGCAGCCGAAAAGAAATACAAAGATAAGAACCGCTTTTTTAATTTCTGGTTTCAGGTTGAACGCTTAAAAGACATTCCCGGGGCTTTTGCCGAATTGGGGGTTTACAAAGGGGATTCGGCTTATATTTTACACCAGATGGACCCCTCAAGGGAATTTCACCTGTTTGATACCTTTAAAGGATTTACGGAAAAAGACCTGGCAAATGAAACAGGAAAAGCAGCTACGTACACCAAGCATAACTTTGCCGACACTTCCATTGAGCATGTTAGAGAAAGACTGCATTCGGATCGATTCGTTTTCCATCAGGGCTATTTCCCCGACACAACAAGGGAACTTGATACTGACATTCGCTTTGCCCTGGTCAATATGGACGCCGACCTGTATAATCCTACAAAGGCAGGACTTGAATTTTTCTACCCCCGGCTGTCTCCCGGAGGCATGATCATTATACACGACTACAACCCCGACTGGCCTGGTATCATGAAAGCAGTGGATCAGTTTGCCGCTACCATTCCCGAACCTATCGTTCCGTTGACGGACAAGGATTCAAGCGTTATGATATTTAAGACGCATGATTAAGCTAACAATTCTGTCACTGTTTTCTCCATCACACTAAAAATCCTTATTAATAAAAAGGAGACTATAATACGTGGAACCGAATCCATTATAGCCTGCCGATCTGAATTTAACTAATCAGCTCAAATGAATGACTTGATGCTTTCGCCAACAAACCCGTTGTTTATAACTTCACAACTTTCTTAACCGCTTTGTAGTCGTTCATCGTTATGCCGATGTAATAAACACCTGTCGGCACATCAGAAAGATTCATACTGTAATGCTTTTTACCGGCAGATTGATGTGTGTCCGGCACCTCTTTTACCAACGCCCCCAAGGTGTTATATATACCTATCGAAACAACAGATGATTGGCTTAATGAGTAGCTTATGCTTACGGTACTTTTCACCGGATTTGGGGCTATGATGATGTTGGGTATTGATTGTTCTTCAATGTCTGTAGCCACATCATACCAAGCTTCCCACCCGGAGGCATTAATCGTAGAGTTTGATGTAAAAAGAACCATCATCTGACCGCTTTCGGCGGTTACCGGATTTGGTGGCTCATTATAATCCCCTGAAATTTCTGCAATTAAATCCTCAGATCCGATATCGTATATCTTCACATAATCATGCCCTTCTTCTGTATTGAAATAATTAAAATGCAATGTCAGTGGCTGATCTGTATCAGGTAATAAAAACCACTGGCACGCTGAGTTGTTGTAATAATTAAACCCTGCGCTGCCATCACTCAGAGTTACACTGGCATCGGTTAAGGTGGTGGTGCCTGAACAAAAGTCAGGTAGGATGGCTCGGTAAACCAAATAGAAACCCGGGGCCGCATTTTCACCATCAGTGATAAACTCAACAAACACCTGATTACCGCTTGATGTTATGGCCTCGGGTAGCTCGTTGCCATTTATTTCAGCCAGTAAAAGCGCAGTGTTGTCAGCACCATCATAGATAAACAGTTTGTCAGCGTCTTCATAAATATCCAGCCTCTTGATTTCCAGCGTGATATTGATCACCGAGTCCTCCTCATTTTGCGGGTTGATGAACCAGGAAGCAGAAGTATTGTTTAAATAGTTATGAATGGGGCCACTGCCGTCATAGATAGAGCCTTCCAGACTCAAACATGTATCTGCTCCTAAAGCATAAAACGGATATTCAAAATTAACCGTATCAGGATAGAAATTAATACCTATATAATTATTTATATTGAAGCCTTGTAAATTGTCCAATGAATAATAACCGTTTGACGACCCACCCCATCCCCAATTCATGTGGAAATACATACTGTTCTGATAGCCATCACATACCCAAAAATGTCCACTCGAATTGCTCCAACCAATGTAAGGTACCACATATTTCTGGTCAAGTTGATCCATAATCATGTTTATCCATTCTGTATAACTGTATAAATTTCGCTGGATAGAATCATAATCTGTGGAAATATTAAAATAAGGTTCAATCTGCTCCGGAAATCCCCAGGCACCAGAACTATTTACACCATAATCCATTTCAACGGCTACGCCCACATGATACATCAATTCGCCAATGGCCGTATTTGTTGTTTGAGGAACGTCACACATTTCGTCCCATCGATAATACGTATTTTCGAAATCGGCACACAACTCACCATAAACCTCGTGTTCATAACAATGGTATCCCGAACCATGCAATGGGAACCGCCAGTAATACAAACATTGTGCATAAGCGGTAGCAACGCATCCTGTAATCGCTTGTCCGTCATTTCCTATAGGGCACATACAATTGTATGGCCACCCCTGGTTCCATAAAGTAGTTAACAAAGGGCCAATGGCATCCTTGTCTTTTTTCAATTGTTGGAATTCATCAATTGCATAATAGGCCCAGTCATCTAGCCTAACCTCATCGGGCTGCAAACTATTTTCAATGGCGTATACTACCTGGTCTTTGTACTGGCCAAACCAGTATTGTAAATTAGGCGGTTGATTTTCGGCTATATAATGGTGGTTAAATGAATAACCCAACACAGGGGGCATGCAGTTATCGGCCGAAACAATAACAAAACCACTTTGATTGAAATGAAAAACGTAATAGCATAGTATTTCATCCTTTTTCTCTTTAATTATAGAAGTGATTTGGAGATCATTTAAAGACAAAACACCTTCAAACTGGTTGTACTTCTCAAGATAAAAGTGAAGGGCAACTTTTTTGGCTGTCGGCAAAGTGACGAATTCAGCCAATAATGCGGTGCTGAGAAACATACCTGTAAGTAAGAGTAAAAGTTTCTTTTTCATAAGTATAACGTTTTAATGAAATTAATTTGTTGAATAAGTAAAGATATGATCCCTGTATGAGATTTATGAGTTAGACGCATAAACGCTGAGGTTTGTTTGATAAACATAGGGGTTTGTGTAATAAACGCAGGGTTATCCTGCATAATAACATTCTTGTTGAAAGAAAAGTGAAATAAAAGATTCTTGACATCTCTTGAAATAAACAAATTTTTCTTTTTCCGGGTCATGGGTTAATAAAAAAAGCAGGTGCTAATATAAGTAATTTTATGTTATATGTCAAGCTATCAGCATCTTAATTTGTTAATTTAAATTATTTTCCATAATTCAACAATCAGTTACAAATCGGCGAGCGTTCCACTTTGCTCAATACAGTGGATAATCTTGTCACAAATTTCTTTTTCATCGCCGCTGCAATATCCGGGGTAACGACACTTTACATTCCGGTTGCCATCAAGTAGTATGGTATAAGGTGTTGTTGTTATATTCATGGCCCTTTTTAAATCACCGTTAGTGTCAATGTAAGTGTCGAACATCCAGCCTTTCCCATCTACATAAGGTCTTATTCTCATCCAGTTGCCCGATTTGTCAATGCAGACAGAAACAAGGTGAACACCGTATTGTTTCACTTCGTCTACCCATGTTTCGTATATGTTTTGGATGTTGGTAGTGCATTGCTGATTGTTAATTTCCCAAAATACAAGAATAGTTCCCTCCGTTGAGCTCAATATTTCATCCATCAGAATTGAGGTTCCTTCTGTAGTTGTCAAACGTTCAGCAGAAGCATAAAATGACTGGGCAACTACAACTTGTATGAGGAGAAGGCTTGTCAGACAGATCAGTATTCTTTTCATGGCAGTTCAGATTTAGTTAATACAGGTAAGTAGTACAAATTAAACTCAAACATTTGAATTTTTTTTAACTGAAACCCGTTATTTTAAAAAATTAGTTGTTTTCAGCCAGGTGAATTATGGTGTTAATAGTTTTTG
>DGOT01000109.1:6695-7846 GCA_002389465.1 Bacteroidales bacterium UBA4459
GAAAAAGAAGGGTACAAATTTACCGACATCTCCACGGTTCCGCTCACATCGGTAAAACCAGTACCGTTCGGGCACCTTGATCAGGCCAGCAGCGTGATAATAGTTAAGGTGAAGTAAATCTCTGCTTACTTCTTATGTGTTCCATCCTCATTATGACGGTGCTCACCAAAATAGGCCTTTTCAAACGCTTCCAGCGCATTTCGCATATTTTCTACTTGTGCCAGATCAGTGGACTGTTTCGATTTCATACTATAAACGATCAGTTGATGCAGCGTAATCAACTGGGCCTGATATTTATTGTACTTCTCTTTATCGGAAGGATCGGCAAGCTTCACCCTTTGGGTTAGAAAATACTGTTCGGCGATTTCCTGGATCAGATTGGCATGCTGCTCTTTGTTGTTGATCCAACGCACAAGCTGATTGTAATTGATAGTGTCAGCCTGTTGTAGTTCATTGATCTGGTTCATGGCTTTTTCAATCGTCTGAATATGTTCCTGAATCAGTTCTACACGCAATTCATCGTGGTAAATACCGCAAGGCACTTCGCAATGGGCGAAGGTTGTTTTTGAAAAAGAAAAAGCAATGAATAACACCGTTAGGAATAAAAATGGTTGTTTCATGTGTTCGAAATTTAAGTTATTTAGAATGATTCCGGATACAAAGAAAGGGAATATCTGCTTACATCTGGTGACAGTCTCAGTGTAAATGTCAATTCATAGTGATTCTTTCAGGCGAGTTCCAATAAAAAAGGAACATGAAGTTTGCAGTATCAAAGCTCCACGCTCCTTTTATCCTGAATTCAGGATTTATATATATAACAACAAAACAAGCAATGACAAAATAACAGGAACCTTTTGTGAAATTTCTCATGGTAAACAATGAAAAAAATAATTAGTGGTTTTCTGCTAGTATAATTTGTTCACCTAGTCTTGGTTCTTATTAAACTTGATTTACATCCTTTGCATCCCTCATTTTTTTTACTTTTGCCATTCTTCTGCGATAACAACATGTAACACTAACATAATACATTAAATTATGAATATTAAATCATTATCCTGGTTGCTACTGGCTTTCCTTTTCGTCAGTTCAACAGCTATAGCCCAGGACAAAGAAGAAAAAAAGAAAGATGAAAAAGAAGGGTACAAATTTAC
>DGOT01000248.1 GCA_002389465.1 Bacteroidales bacterium UBA4459
ACAATAAAAGTGAGTAAATAAACAATGAGTAAACCGACAACACCCCCCATCATCGACAAAAAGATCGCTTCAAACAGAAACTGTAATAATATGAAATAGTTTTTAGCACCCAGCGATTTTTGTATACCGATTTGTGTGGTTCGTTCTTTTACCGAAACAAACATAATATTGGCAATCCCGAATCCTCCTACAAGTAATGAAAAACCACCGATGATCCAGCCAACCAAAGCAATAACGGCAAAAAGTTCGTCAAAGCCTTTGCTAATAATATCGGTTTCGTTAATCGCAAAATTATCGTCAGCTTTTGGGGGCAATTTTCTGACCGACCGCATAATAGCTGTCAACTCATCTTTCATTTGCTCGTTGGATATGTTTGGTTTACCCTTAACGATAATTGTCGCACTGATATGTTTTATGTCCACCACATTACGGGCGTAGTTAACGGGTATTAAAATCCAGTTATCGTTGGAGTTACCAAAAACATCTTCTCCCTCCTTCTTAATCACCCCGATGACTTCTATTCTCTTTCCGAAAATTTTAATCTTCTTACCAACGGCATTCTGCCCCTGAAAAAGTTGTTCGGTAATTTCGGCACCTATAATTGCCAGATTTTTCCCTGCATGTGCTTCGGCAGCTGTAAAATATCTACCTTCCTGCAAATCAAAAGGCATCACCTTGTTATAGTCGTGCGAAACAGCAACTACAGGCACATCGTCAATCGAAGTGATATTTTTTTTCTGGATATTAGAAACGGTACGGCTAACATTGAACATAAAAGCTGCAGCCTCAACGGTGTTACTCCGCCGTTTCAGTTCGGTCATTTCACTTACTTTCGGTTCGGGTCTTTGGTAATACTTCCACCAGGGGTAATTTCCACCTCCCATCATCCAGGGCCATTTCTGAATAAACAAAACGTTGCTGCCTAACGAATTGATCTCGGATTTAATTTCATGTTCCAGGCTGTCAAATACCGTAAAAACAGCAATAATGGAAAAAATACCTATTGTAATACCCAACAAGGAAAGAAAAGTCCTGACTTTATTAATGATTAATGCATTAACAGCAAAATAAAAACTTTCAATAATCAGTTTCAGGATAACCATGTATGTATTATTTCGGTGTTATCAGGAAGTATCTGAAAAGAAGAATAAAACCTGAAAAATATCTGAGTAAAATTATAATAAGTTTTAATTAATTCATGTTATTTTGCAGTATAGTATTTACCGTTCTGTAAAATTAAAAATAAAACACTTTGAAAAAGATTAAAAACGCCTTAATTTCAGTTTATTACAAAGATGGGCTCGAAAAAGTGCTCAAAAAACTAAATGAACACGGAGTGCACATATTTTCCACAGGAGGAACATATGAGTTTATTAAAGAAAAAGGATATGAAGCCCGTACAATTGAATCGGTAACTTCTTATCCCTCGATACTGGGGGGCAGGGTGAAAACATTACACCCGAAAGTATTCGGTGGAATTTTAGCACGGCGGGACACTACTGGTGACCAGCAGCAGGTGAAAGAGTACCAGATTCCGCTGTTTGATCTTGTAATAGTTGATCTTTACCCATTTGAGGAAACCGTGAAAAGTACTACGGATGAAACAGAAATTGTCGAAAAGATAGATATCGGTGGAATTTCACTGATTCGCGCCGCCGCTAAAAATTATAAAGATGTTCTTGTTATTCCGTCATCGGCCATGTATGGTGAACTGTTAGAATTACTGGATCATGATAAGGGAACAACTACCCTGGAAGAGAGAAAATACTTCGCAGCACAGGCATTTAATATCAGCTCTCATTACGACACCCTGATTTTCAACTGGATGAATCCGGGCAACATACGCGCATTCAAACAAAATTTTGCACAACCACACGAACTCCGGTACGGAGAAAACCCACATCAAAAAGGAATCTTTTACGGCGACCTGGATGAGGTTTTCGAACAATTGCACGGCAAAGCCATTTCGTACAATAATTTACTCGACCTGGATGCGGCCATGCACCTGATCAATGATTTTGAGGAGACTACGTTTGCCATTATCAAGCACAACAATGCCTGCGGTCTGGCGTCAAGGGAAAACCTTACCGTTGCCTGGAAAGATGCTTTGGCAGGTGACCCCGTATCGGCATTTGGCGGTGTGTTGGTAACTAATAAAACAATCGACGAAGAAACAGCAGCCGAGATCAACAAAATATTTTTCGAGATCATTATTGCTCCGGATTACGATGAAAAAGCATTCGAAATCCTAAAGACCAAGAAAAACAGGATCATTCTTAAAAAGAAATCGTATCAGTTTCCAGGGTTTCAATACCGCTCGTTGCTCAATGGTGTATTAACACAAGATAAAGACCTGGTTACCGAAACGCCGGATGACTTGAAGACGGTGACAAAAAAATCGCCATCGAACAAAGAAGTGGAAGACCTGCTGTTTGCCAACAAAATTGTAAAACATACCAAATCGAACACCATCGTTTTGGCAAAAAACAAACAACTTGTAGGTTCTGGAACCGGGCAAACATCCAGGGTGGACGCATTAAAGCAGGCGATTGAAAAAGCCAAGGCATTCCAGCTAGAACTGAGCGGGGCTGTTATGGCTTCCGATGCTTTCTTTCCCTTTGCCGACTCGGTGGAAATAGCTGACAAAGCAGGTATTACAGCGGTGGTGCAGCCGGGCGGATCTATAAGAGATGCCGACTCTGTCAGCTACTGTGACAGCCATGGTGTAGCCATGGTATTCACCGGTAAAAGACATTTTAAACATTAAAAGTCTTATTTTAAGGCTTTTTTTGAATATTTTAGTAGTTTCGTGAAGAAGAATATAACAAAAGAAGAGTTATGGGATTGTTTTCGTTTTTAACCAAAGAAATTGCCATCGACCTGGGTACAGCTAATACCATTATTATATATAACGATAAAGTGGTGGTCGATGAGCCGTCAATTGTAGCCATTGAAAGAAATACCGGAAAGATTATTGCTGTTGGGAAAAAAGCGATGATGATGCATGGCAAGACACATGAAAACATCAAAACAATCCGACCGCTGCGCGATGGAGTGATTGCTGATTTCGAGTCGGCAGAAGTGATGATACGTGAAATGATCAAAATGGTGGGTATCAGAAATTCTATTTTTCCACCGGCCTTACGTATGGTAGTGTGTATTCCTTCCGGCATAACGGGCGTTGAAGAGCGCGCAGTGAAAGATTCGGCTGAACAAGCCGGAGCTAAGGAAATCAGATTGATACATGAACCTATGGCCGCTGCGATAGGCATTGGTATTGACGTACTCGAACCTACCGGAAATATGATTATCGACATTGGTGGAGGTACAAGTGAGATTGCTGTTATTGCCCTTGGCGGAATTGTGAATAACACATCCATCAGGATTGCAGGCGATGATTTTAATGCTGATATAGAAGAGTACATGCGTAAAAATCATAACATCAATATCGGCGAGAGAACTGCAGAAAAAATTAAAATAGAAGTAGGTTCCGCTATCCCGGATCTTGAAAACCCACCTGATAATTATGCTGTACATGGCCGCGATATGCTTACCGGAATTCCTAAAGAGATAATAGTTAATTACAAAGAAATAGCTACTTGCCTGGATAAATCTATATCAAAAATAGAGGCAGCTGTTTTAAATGCTCTGGAAAACACACCTCCCGAATTATCAGCGGATATTTACAGAACCGGAATTTATCTTGCCGGCGGCGGCTCTATGATACGCGGACTTGATAAACGGCTCCATGCCAAAACAAAATTATCGGTACATGTAGCCGAAGATCCGTTAAGAGCAGTAGCCAGAGGAACAGGAATAGCATTAAAGAATTTTGATAAGTTTCTGTTTCTTATCAAATAACAATCTTTATAAGAAACATTCAGAATGCGCACACTCATTGTTTTTTTGTGGAAACATCAGTTTTTTGTGCTTTTTATCATTCTTGAAGCCCTTTCTCTAACATTATTTGTTAACAGTTATTCGTACCATAGGTCGCTAACCTCTTCAACAGTAAATGATGTTACCGGAATTATTTATATGGCTTACGACAACGTTGCCGGTTATTTTGGTCTGAGGGAGGAGAATAAAAAATTGGTAAATGAAAACACACAATTAAAAAATGTGCACCATATTAACATATCGGAAACTGATACACAATTTACAGTTCGCGACAGTCAGTATTATTACCGGTCTGCCAAGGTGATCAGCAGCAGCGTGAACCGGCAAAACAACTATTTGCTGCTAAATAAAGGAAGCAAACAGGGTATGAAAACTGAAATGGGCGTTGTCTCGTCTACGGGCGTGGCGGGCATTGTTGTCGGTGTTTCACCAAATTTTTCTTATGCGATGTCGCTTCTGCATCATAATATGAGAGTAAGCGCCCGGATAAAGAAAAATAACCACCTGGTAAATATACTATGGGATGGTATGGATTATCGGAGGGGCCGGGTGGTAGATATCCCTTCCCACATCCAGCTGAACGAAGGTGATAGTATCGTAACCAGTGGAAACTCACTGGTGTTTCCCGAAGGTGTTTTGATAGGAACGGTCAGTAAATATCTGCACAGTACAAATAAAGATTTGAGTGAAGCCATAATCAATTTCAGCACCGATTTTAATAGCATGAAGTATGTATATACAATTGAAAACCGGGTGAAGAAAGAGGCGGATACATTAATGTTAAAATACGTTGAATAAGTATAATCTGGGTTATCCGAAATGAGCAATTTGTATGTAAGAAATATAGTTCGTTTTTTGTCGCTGGTTCTGTTTCAGGTGCTCATCTTGAACCACATGAACCTGAGCGGCTATATTAATCCTTACATATATATTCTTTTCATTTTGCTATTGCCTGCACGTATCAACAAAAGTATGTTGCTGCTTTTTGCTTTTTTAACCGGTCTGACAATTGATTACTTCGGAAATACATTAGGCCTGCATGCTGCTGCAACTGTTTTTATGGCCTTTACACGGCTATCTGTCATCAAAGTGTTTTTTAATAATGTAGAGTTTCTTACCGGCGATGAGCCAGGCTTTGCTAAAATTAAGGCAGGCGGCTTTTTAAAATATGCGTTAGTTTTGGTTTTTATTCACCACAGTGCATTGTTTATACTGGAAGTTTTTGATTTTCACGAATTTCTGAACACACTATCCCGCATTGCCCTAAGCACACTGGTTACTACGGCAATGATCATGATTATTATGTTGGTTTTTACACCTGTAAAACGTAAAAATTGAGACCCGATTTAGCAAATTAGACAAGGGAAAACATAAAGAAGTTAAACGTTATTTATCGGTTTTCTTTTCGGGTGTACCAGGCTTTTCTTCCGTTTCCTTTTTTTCATCCTCACCACCAATTCCTTCTCTGAATTCTTTGACGCCTTTTCCGATACCCCGCATTAATTCCGGTATTTTGCGCCCGCCGAATAAAAGCACGATAACTACTACAATAATAATAATTTCGGGAGTTCCAATCCATCCGGCCTGCTGAATCGTATCTATATTGGCAAAGAAATTCATGTTGTTACTGTATTAAAGTTACCATACAAAGATAATACATTTAAGAAATAAACAAGAAACCTTTTTCTCTTCGGCCGTTAACTAAACAGGAATAAATATATTTGCCATGTCTAAGAGTAAAAACCTTTAATGATGCATAAAAAAATAACAGTCCTTTTTATTTTATTTATTATACTTTTCGGTCGGCAGAGCCTGGCACAGAAAGAAAAACCCGATTACCGGAAACTACACTACCTATCGGAAGAAGAAATGCATAGGGAATTTGATGCATCCCGGGATTTTTATGTGACCGATCCGCCGGAAGATCCTGTTAGAAATGTGGCTGAATTTGAGCAAATGCAGTCGGTTGTTATAAGCTACCCTCTTGGTATTCCCGTATCGCTGGTGAAAGAAATGGCCAATGACTGCCGCGTACTTACCCTCGTTGCCAACTCTTCACAGCAACAAACAGCCCTAAACTACTATCAGAACAACAATGTAGATATAGACAATTGTGATTTTCTGATAGCTCCGACCGATAGCTGGTGGACCCGTGACTACGGCCCCTGGTTTGTTTTTGACGGCAGCAACCAGCCGGGCATTGTCAACTTCCCTTACAACAGGCCGAGACCTAACGATAATGATGTTCCGATCAAAATTGCCCAGTATTTGGGTATCGATCTTTATGGTATGAATCTGGAAACGACCGGTGGAAATTATATGTGTGACGGAAGGGGTAAAGCCGCCTCCACAGATTTGATTTGGGAAGAAAATTCTCAGTATTCACATAATGATATAGACAATCTTGTTGAAAATTACCTGGGTATTGAAAACTATTTCGTTACCCTTGACCCACTGCATGAATATATTAAACATATTGACTGCTGGGGGAAATTTCTGTCGCCCGGAAAAGTATTGATAGGTCAGGTATCTGAAAGTGATTACCGTTATGAAGACTATGAAGCCGTGGCAGACTATTTTGCCAACCGGACAAGCTCATACGGAGTTCCCTACGAAGTTTACAGAGTGTTTTCCCCCGGGCAATCGCAAAACACACCCTATACAAACTCACTTATACTGAACAAGAAAGTACTGGTTCCTATTACCGGAAGCCAGTGGGACGATGAAGCTCTGCAGGTATATGAAAACGCTATGCCGGGTTATGAAGTGGTAGGGATTTATTCCAATCAATGGTTTAATACTGATGCCCTGCACTGCCGCACAAAAGGGGTTGCCGATATAGGTATGTTGTATTTCCGTCATGTTCCGTTGCTGGGCGAAGTGCCTTATGAAGAACAGATTGAAATATCGACTGATCTTATCGCTTACAGTGGCGAAGATATTTATACCGATTCGGTCTTTTTGATTTACAAAACGGCACACGAAAGCTATGATACGGTACTTATGGTGTACCAGGAAGGAAATACCTGGACAGGTTGGATAAGTGGTTTTTCCGTTGGCGATCAGGTATCGTATTATTTGTATGCCGCCGATGTTTCAGGAAGGCATGTCAGCAGTCCTTTTATAGGCATGCCCGATCCCTTTGAATTCGAGGTTGTAGGAAACCCTGAATACGAGCTGGTGCTGAAACCTGACACGGTTCTGTTTCTGGAGTTTGATCAAATGATTGACGGTGTCGAATTACGAATTTTGAACAACATGAACATACCCGTTGTTATAGATTATATGAATGATTACGGAACGGTATTCCCCTGGTATATTGAACAACCACCCGTTTTCCCTTATCAGATAATGGAAGGTGATTCACTGGTAATGAATGTTTTATGCGATTTACCTGT
>DGOT01000179.1 GCA_002389465.1 Bacteroidales bacterium UBA4459
ACAAGCCTTCATTTTCATCATTATCAACTTGATTACTATGAAAAAAATGCTGTCCACCCCGGACTGGATGAATATACAAAGGATATAAAATACAAGTTCAACAATTTAAGCCTGGTCTTTTATCCAGAGTTTGTTTTCGGGCATCGATTGAAGTATTATATTAACGCCGGTATTTTAGTCGGAGTATTGTTAAATGCCCATAAGTCAGGAACCAATACGCACATGCGAATGGAGGAAGGATCAAACGGACCGCATCCCGTATATACCGTAACCCCGGTTGAGGGTGACGCCCGCAATGACATAAAAAACTTCAGTGCCGGCGCACAAGTTGGGACGGGCCTGCGTTATTATATCTCAGACAGTTGGGATATAAATTTTGATGTCAGCGGTCAGTTTATCCCTTTTCCTTTAGAAACATACTATGGAGGAAACCAGGTGGATTTGCTTATTTCGGTTGGCGGTGAATATACTTTTCCAAAGAAAAAAGAAAGAAAAGCAAAGCCATAAAAAAACCGCCCTTTAACAGAAGCGGTTTCGATTAACTATTTCAAATTTTTTTTATTTCGAAGTTTCCTTTACCCTGATATCGCCCAGCAACACATCCCAGAAACCGATTAGTCGGCCGCCGATCTGCGTTTCCTTGCGCTTAACATACACAGTAATATCTTTTTTAGTTGTATCCTGATAGATCAACCGTCCTTCTTTATCATATCCTTTGAACTTCTGGAAAATAGTTATCACGCCTACGTAAGTACCATCGGGTTGCCGCTGCAGGTCGCTGACATATTCAATATTATACCAGCTGATCTCAACCTTATTGTAGTTAAGACGCATCAGTCGCTCAAAATAATCACGTACGCCATAATAGTTTATTTCTTCCCTCACCAACGATGAAACGCCGATTTCACTGCCTGTCATAAAAAGTTCTTCAGCACGGTCGATCACACGGTTGGCTTCACTCCAGGGTGTATCTTTACTACCAATGATGCTGATGTATTTACTCAGGTCACGTACTTTTTCCATAGCCAGGCTGTCGATGGCCTGCTTCCGTTCGGGACTCAGGTTGTCCTGTGCAAAAATGGGTGTTGCAAATCCCAGCCCTATGGCAAATATCAATAAAAATGCTGTTTTATTCATGACCTTCTTATTTTGTGATTAATTCTAATTCCGTAATCTTACCAAGGCTGTCACGTTTCAATGTTTCTACCTTGTATTTATATTGTTTTTTATCCTTCAGATAATCTAAAAACCTTGAAATTGTTGTTGGGCGGTCATAATCGTTCACGCCTCCATCCCGGCTGATGATGATCAGAACAAGTGCATCGGGGCTGGCAAATTGCTGTAGTGTTTCATCAATTTTTCGATTAGCTGCATCATAATTAACGGCGTTGGCAATGGCATTAAACGAATTATCCAGTACAACAAATTCCGACTGTGCTGCTTTGCGCCGCGCTTCCTCCTCCCGTTTCAATCGTTCTTCTTCGGCTTTACGAGCTCTTAATTCTTCAATTTTTTGATCAGCTTTTACAATCAGGTCTTTCACTTCCGGATCGTCAATATTATACGCTTTGATTGTGGCAACACGTTCTGCCTGCTCATCAATTGTCCACGAAGTTTCTTCGTTAATAATGGCATTCAGGTCTTTTTTGGCTTGTTCCACTTTAGCTGCATATTCGGCTGCTGCGGCTTCTTTGGCCAATTTTTTCTTGCTTTTACAACTTGTGGCGCCTCCGATGGCGATCGTTGCAATAAGCATCATCACTACAAGTTTTGATGAAATTTTAAGCATTTGCTTCATTTGATAAAGTATTAAACTGTTTTGAAATAGATTGTTTGTTATATAGAATGCAAAAGTATTGAAAAAATTGTACCAACTTTGTGAATATTTGTTAAGCTGACAGATGTTAAAACATTACACCATACCCATCTTTATTCCCGAACTAGCCTGTCCGTTCCAGTGTGTGTTCTGTAACCAGCAGAAGATTTCCGGACACAGGCATATTCCGGACGAGGCAGAGATCAGGCAGATCATTCAGAAACATCTGAAGTCGTTCAAACAAAATGAGCGGGTTGTAGAAGTGGGCTTCTTCGGAGGGAGTTTTACAGGAATTCCTCCTGAAGAGCAGAGACATTTCCTTACGGCGGTACAATCGTTTCTCGACAACGGCGAAGTGCAGGCCATCCGCCTGTCCACACGACCCGATTATATCAGCAAAGAAATTTTGGAACTGCTGAAAATGTATCGTGTAACCACTATTGAGTTGGGAGCGCAGTCGATGGACGAGGAAGTGTTGCTGAAGTCGTATCGGGGACATACTGCCCGGCAGACAGAGAAGGCATCGGAGATGATTCTGCACCAGGGGTTTTGGCTTGGCCTGCAAATGATGATCGGCCTGCCGGGCGATACACTGGAAAAATCGCTATTTACTGCCAGGCGAATTATTGAACTGGGAGCTTCCAATACCCGGATTTACCCGGCTTTAGTCATCAAAGATACAGCCATGCACCGGTGGTATGAGCAGGGTAACTACACTCCATTGAGCATGGAAGAAGCCATCCAATGGACTGCGCAAATTTTACCTTTATTTGAAGAGGCAGAAGTGAAAGTATTACGGGTAGGATTACATCCCTCCGAAGGGCTTTTAAGCGGCCATGAATTGGTAGCCGGGCCGTTTCATCCTTCCTTCAAAGAGCTCGTGCTGACAGAAATATGGCACGACAAGCTACAATCGTTAATGGCTGAAACGGGGGAAAAACTGACCCTGTTCGTCCCCGAAAAGGAGCTGAATTATGCCGTTGGTTACGAGGGGAGAAACAAAAAGATGTTACAGGCATATTTTAAAGAAGTTAAGCTTATCCCAAAACCTTCGCTTAAGAATAGGGAATTTTCGTGGTCAGTCTCCTGACACATATTGTTTCTTTCCCTGCACGGCAAGCACTTCGCCAAAGTACATCCGGTGGTAATCTTTTAGCGGGTATTTTTTATGAATTTCGGGGTCAAGAAAATGCTCCGGTTTGAAGTCGTCCCAATAGGTCTTTTTGCACTCAATAATGAGCTCCGCTTCATCGAATGAAGGCGCCTGAACTATAGTTGATGGAACAATCGTAAGTTGGGTTTCGGAAATTTTATCTCCATCCCGTCCCGATTTGGTACCCAGCAGGTTCAGATCTTTTTTATACTTTTTATCGAAGGCCGTAAGCGTAAACGTATCGTATTGCTCCATAAATTCAAAAGTGAAACGGGTTGGCCTCACCACCACCATCGCCATGGGTTTACTCCACATAATACCGAAATAACCCCAGGCAACCGTCATGGTGTTGTAATGACTTTTTTTAAAATTGCCACTGGTCAGTAAAAACCATTTATTGTACCAGACATCATGCACTTTGGCTGCGAAGCTAAGTGGTTGTATATCTACCCTTTCCATAACTAATTGTATTGTGGGTAATATTAAAAGCCGTTAATCATAAAACCGCCATCAACCACCAGACATTCGCCTGTTATATAGGAAGCGGCAGGCATGCACAAAAATGCTGCTGCCGAAGCCACTTCTTCGGGTTCGGCAATACGCCCAAGAGGGGTTCTTTCAAGTACATTATTCAAGTATGCTTCATCTTGCAATAATTTTTCCACCAGAGGTGTTCGGGTGTACCAGGGAGCTACCGCATTCACTCGAATCCCATCAGAAGCCCATTCCCCTGCCAGATTTCGCGTAAGCTGTATTAAAGCGGCCTTTGTCATACCGTAAGGTGCTCCTGTCCTCACATGAGTCATACCAGCCGTTGACACGATATTGACTAATGCCCCGGATGTCGATTTCTTTAACAATTCATACGATCTTTTACAAATATCAAATGCAGGATGTAAGTTCGTGTTGACGATCTGCAGGTACTCTTCTTCGGTATAGGTTACACTTTTTTTTCTGATATTCATTCCCACATTATTCACTACCACATCCAGTTTTCCGGTTTCTTTCATAACCGTCTCAAACAGATGAATGCGATCTTCTTTCTTTGTGACATCAGCTTGAACACCCCATGAATCGTACCCATTCAGGCGGTATTGTTCAACTTGTTTTTGCACGGCAAACCCATCGCGGGCAACGATAAAAACACGGGCGCCTAAATCAATAAACTCGTTGGCAATGGCCAACCCAATTCCTTTAGTGCTCCCCGTTACAAGAGCAATCATTCCTTCGAGGTTCCATTTTGATGTTACCATGAGATCTATTTTGTAAAATTTAACTCAATGCTTATAATTTCTGGTCGGTTCACTGTTCTCATAGGAGGCCCCCAACCACCAATACCACTTGAAACATAATAGTGCGTATTACCTTTCTTCTTATATCCCCAGCTTAATTCATACACCAGTTTAGTGATGTAATTAAACGGCCATAGCTGTCCGTGGTGCGTATGCCCTGATAATTGCAGATCCACACCATTTTGCTCCGCAATTTCAAGTTTAAATGGCTGGTGGTCCATTAAAATGACAGGCTTGGAACGATCCAGATTCATCATAATTTCGCTTAATTCCTTACGTTTACCATCGGTAAATTGTTTCATAGTAAGATCTTCCCTTCCCACCACATAAAATGAATCTTCAATCAGCAAAGCGGTATCATTTAATAATTCTACGCTGTGCCCGGCAAGATATTTTTTTGCAGCCGTAACCCCTCCGATATATTCATGATTGCCGGTAACGGCATAAACCCCATATCTGGCCTGAAGTTGTTTGAGTATCTCGCCTACATTATTGTTGATAACCGGTGCAATGTCTTCGTCAATAATATCTCCCGGAATCAAAATTATATCCGGTTTTAAGGCGTTTACTTTACGCACCATAATGGACAGGTGTCTTTTTTCAATGGTAGTACCCAGGTGAACATCAGAAAAGGCAACGATATGCAATGTATCATTTTTCCCTCCATTTTTATCAACTTCTAATTCAATGTTACGAACAACAGGAAACCAGGTGTTTATATGTCCGGCCAGTACAATAATTCCCGTAATGAAAATAACCATGATGGCTAAAATTTTTCTTGTGCTTTCGGGATTTGACAATACTGGCAGAAAGCCAAAGATTATGTTCAGCAGCCTGACCAGGTCAATGAGCACGAATTGCAATAGCAGGTAAACCATGATCCCGAGCCAAAACGAACCCACCCAGATCAATGTTGCCGTAAACCAGTTAACAGATACCTTTTCAAGGAATCGTCCTGCGAGGAGTGCCATCGCCATGAATGAAACCCCGATAATCAGACACATTCTCAATGATGAACCAGGCGATATAACAGATAGCCCTCTCCGGATGATATAATAGTTGATCAGTGCGTATAGCACCAATACAATTGAGAAGAATATAATAAAACCGAAATTTTTCATACCTGCATAGCAACTATACAGCCATTTTGTTTTTCCTGCGTTTCCGCATCATTGGTATGCTGATAAATAAAAACATCAATGTCATGGTTACAGCACCAAAACCCAACCACCAAAGTGATCTGTCAACAGACAGGGCAAAGAAATACAGCCCCCACCAGAAAGCTATTTCTCCCACATAATTGGGATACTTTAAAAACAACCAAAGGCCTGTTTGTACACGCGCATGTTCATTTTGTCGTGTTTTTAAATGACGACGTAACTGGTCGTCAGCTGTTTTTTCAAGCAGAATAGCATTGAGCGTAAAGACAAACGCAATAACAGCCAGCCATGCGTCAAATCCTGAAACATCCATGTGTAACAAATAGTAAACTGGTACAAGCCCCATAAATACCATGGCCGTAGGGAAAAGATGAATACCCAGTAAACTGGCTATCCAGTAGAAACCTTTTGTTTTGTTCCTGATGTTCACATATCTCCAGTCCTCATCCTTCATACCATCCCACCGCAAAATCCAGTTCCAGGTGAGTCTTACACCCCACAAGATAATCAAAATCCATATCGCTTTATATAAAAATTCCGTTTCACCGGTTTGTAACAGCCAGTACAACACGATGAAAGGCGGGGCGGCGCTCCAATAAGGGTCGTAAACACTTGAGTTGTTATAAATCACACTGAAGATGAATACAACGATGGTTGCCACCACATCAGCCAGGGCTGTTTTCCATAACATATTTGTTACCGGTGCATATTTCAATGTAAGAATGGCAGCTCCTAGGGCGAGCATATATATAAATAAAATAACGAAAAGATCCTTTGGTTTTTGCTTCATGGTTTCTCTTTTTCAAGTTGTTCAAAGATAATATGATTCAGCGTATAGCTTCATTCCTGATAAAAAATTATCTTTGAAATCATCTGAAACCTTTTTACATTCATGCTTATCATTGCAGATTTTCGCGTTCCACCGGAAGCAAAAGAACAGCTTCTCTCATTTGGTAAAGTGCTTTGGCTTACACAGCAACAAACAGCGTATGAAACCATATCCTCTCATCCTGATATTTTTTTCTGTCCGGTTGGCGATCAACTGATCGTAGCTTCAAACCTCTCGGAAACAATGATAGACAAACTAGAAAAGAGGGGTATTCAGTATTCGGCAGGTCAACAGGCAGTAGGTGTCAGGTACCCCGATACTGCCGGATATAATGTTGTGGTTACAGACAAATTCCTGATAGGCAACATAAACTTTACTGACAAGCGAATTCTTGAAGTGGCCGGCAACAGAAAAATAATTCATGTTACTCAGGGTTATACGCGTTGCAACCTCATCCCGCTGAAGAACGATCGTTTCATCACTTCCGACAAAGGGATCAGGAAAGCCCTGTTACAATATGGTCAGAAGGTTTTATTTGTCTCTCCGGCGGGCATCGTTTTGCCCGGATTCCCGCACGGGTTTATCGGAGGCGCCTGCGGTGTATGGCAGGACAGACTATTCTTTCTCGGCGGGCTGAAGAATTTTCCAGAAGGACAAAAGATCAGAGATTTTGTTTCGGATATGGAAATTATTGAACTTTATGATGGGCCGCTGTTCGACGCTGGAGGTCTTTTATTTATTTCGTAACTGCCCCCCACTGTCAGGGGGGTCTCCGCAGGACGAAGGGTTTACATAAACCCCTTCTCATTCGACACGCAATATACGCCTCCGGCATCCATAGCCGCCACGCAACGATTACAATGATCACAAGGTGATTCTATAAGCTCACCAGACTGTAATTTTTTTACAAAGTCCGGGTCCTGAATAGTGGCTCTTCCCACCTGAACAAAACCAAATCCGTTATTCATTAATTGCTGTATGCCCGACAGCGAATCAGTACCGCCAATATAGATGACAGGAATACTGACTGCTTCTTTAATTTTTTTGCCCCTTCTAATAAAAATAAGGGTTTGTAAGGATGTTCGGGCACCATAAACCGGCCAAAAAGTTTCAAGCCTGCTTTCTTCAGTATATCGGATTGATTGTTGCTCATCTCTTTTACCGGCAGGTTACCGCGCAGCATCAAAAAAGGCACTTTTGATGTAAACCCGGCACTTGGTACCAGAGCATCGGCACCGGCATTTTCAAATGCTTTGGCAATTTTAACAGCATCTTCGATGCTAATTCCCCCAGACATACCGTCCATCTGGTTCATTTTTACAAGCACCGGAAAATCACTACCGACTGCTTTCTTTACACCTTCGATAACCATCATCGGAAGTCGTAAACGGTTTTCCAGGCTCCCACCAAATCTATCTGCCCGTTTGTTGGTCCAGGGCGACAGGAACTGGCTGAGCAGGTAACCGTGTCCTGCATGAATTTCAATGGCATCAAATCCGGTTTCTTTGGCCAGTTCGGCAGCACGGATAAAATCATCCGTTTTTTCTTCGATATCGCGCACGGTCATTTCCCGGCTGCGCGACATGCAATAGGTGCACCATTTGGCCGAGGCGCCCATGGGTTGTTTACCAATAACTTTTTTGTTGGTGAAAAATCCACAATGACCGAGTTGGATGGAGGCAGCCGCTCCTTCGGCATGTACCGCGGCAGTCAACCTGATCAGGTCGGGAAGGATTTCTTTGCGCATCCACAATTCGTGTTTAAAAGCTCTCCCGTCTTTATTTACCGAACAGTAGGCCACTGTTGTCATAGCCACGCCCGCCTTCGGCCACCCGCCTGTGGTGTTCAATGAGGTTATCAGTTACCTGCCCGTCCTGACACATCCCTTCAAAACACCCCGCCCGGATGATGCGGTTTTTCAGGGTAAGCCCGGCAATTTTTGCGGAGGAAAATAAATCAACGGTATTCTTATTCATTTTCGTTATTACTTTGCAAACTCTATGCCTTCTCTGTGTAACAGCTTTTTCTTTCGCTGTCAAAAAAACATTTAAAAAACAATAGCCAGATTAACGACCAAAGATAACATTTCCCCTGCTTTTTCGTATTTTCGCAGCCAAATCATTTTTAGTAAAATCAGATTGTTATGTTACGTACACATACTTGCGGAGAGCTTCGGATCAAAGACGTGAACAAAGAAGTAAAACTGAGCGGATGGGTCCAGCGCATCCGCGATAAAGGCGGATTAATTTGGATCGATCTCAGGGATCGATATGGGATAACCCAGCTCTTACTGGAAGAAGGAAGATCCGATCCTAAAGTTGTGGAAATTGTAAGAACACTGGGACGTGAATTTGTTGTCCAGGCAGAGGGAGAAGTAATTGAAAGAGTGTCAAAAAATCCTAAAATAGCTACAGGTGAAATTGAAATTGACCTGGCATCATTAAAAATATTAAATGCTTCGAAAACACCTCCTTTTACTATCGAAGATGAATCTGATGGTGGTGATGAGTTAAGGATGAAATACCGTTACCTCGATTTAAGGAGGAGTCCTCTCAGAGAAAATTTGTTCCTGCGTCATCGTCTTTCACTTGAAACAAGAAAATACCTCGACGACCAGGGATTTATAGATATTGAAACACCTTTCCTGATCAAATCAACTCCCGAAGGTGCCCGCGACTTTGTAGTTCCTTCACGCATGAATGAAGGACAGTTTTATGCACTTCCGCAATCACCCCAAACCTTTAAGCAACTGCTGATGGTGGCTGGTTACGATCGCTATTTTCAGCTGGTAAAATGTTTCCGCGATGAAGACTTAAGAGCCGACCGTCAACCTGAATTTACTCAGATTGATTGCGAAATGGCTTTTGTGGAGCAGCAAGATGTGCTGGATACCTTTGAAGGATTGGTGAGCTACCTGTTTAAAGAAGTGAAAGGAGTTGATATAGAAGAACTGCCCCATATAACTTATGCCGAAGCCATGAAAAAATACGGCAGTGATAAACCTGACCTTCGTTTCGGGATGGAGTTTGTAGAGCTGAATGAAGTGGCGCAGGGAAAAGGATTCAATGTATTTGACAATGCTGAGCTTGTGGTTGGAATTAATGCGGAAGGATGTGCCGATTATTCGCGCAAGCAACTGGACAAATTAACCGACTTTGTAAGGAAACCGCAAATTGGTGCCAAAGGCCTGGTTTACGTAAAATATAATGTGGACGGAACATTCAAATCATCGGTCGATAAATTCTATTCTCAGGAAGACCTGAAAGTCTGGGCAAAGCAATTTAATGCTAAACCTGGTGATCTGATTCTGGTTCTTTCCGGTGAAGCCGATAAAACCCGCAAGCAATTGAGTGAATTGCGCCTGGAAATGGGCAACCAACTGAATTTACGTGACCCAGGTGTATTCAAAGCACTTTGGGTGGTTGATTTTCCATTGCTCGAATGGGATGAAGAATCGAACAGGTTCCATGCCATGCACCACCCGTTTACATCTCCAAAACCAGAGCACGAAGCCATGCTATCTACCGATCCGGGAAAAGTAAATGCCAATGCGTATGACCTGGTGATCAATGGGGTAGAGATCGGCGGTGGTTCCATCAGGATTCACAACCGGGAATTGCAGAAAAAAATGTTTCAGGTGTTGGGGTTTACCGATGAAGAAGCGCAGGCACAATTTGGCTTTTTAATGAATGCCTTTGAATATGGTGCACCACCACATGGTGGCATTGCCCTGGGTTTCGACCGCTTGGTTGCTTTATTTGCCGGACAGGATTCGATCCGCGATTTCATCGCTTTCCCTAAAAATAACGCCGGCCGTGATGTAATGATTGACTCGCCGTCAGTAATTGCACAGGAGCAGTTGGATGAGTTGGGGCTGAAGGTTACTTCTAAAAAGGAATAAACTGGATTTACATACTTAGTTATGGCTATTTTCGTTACATAATTATTAACCAAAAATTAATTGTTATGAAAAAAGCTATTCCAGTTATTCTTATTGCCATTTATTCAGTTTGCTTCACCTCTGTAGTTCAAAGCCAGGAAACGGAAAAAGTAGAATACAACACAAAAAAAACAGAAGTTAATATTGCCATTGCTAACATTTTCGCTAAAAATACTATATATCCTTATTATGTGTATGATGGTAATTTAGTGCTGCCATACTACTTCTATTACGATTATAATCAACCAAGAACAAAACTAATTGCTGGGTTAAAATTTCATAATCCAAAGGGGGCTGTAAGATTATCTGCTGAATTTAGTTACAACAGCAGAAAATTCGACAATTCAGACAATAATGTAACCTCTTCCAGTTATAAGATATTGGAGGCTGGATTGAACGCCGGTTACGAATGGCATTCAACATTTAACCGGGTGAATATTTATTACGGATTTGATCTGTCATTTGCTCATGCGAATTATAAGTATATAAATACAATCAATAGTAACGAGGAATATACCACAACATCGAGGGAGATGGCATATGGGGTGAGTCCGCTTGTAGGAGTTAACTTCTTTATAACACCAAACTTGTCAATAGGAACTGAAATGAAATTTATTACAGAAGGATTTACTAGTAAAACTACTGAT
>DGOT01000024.1 GCA_002389465.1 Bacteroidales bacterium UBA4459
GGATAGTTTCTTCTCCAAAGCCTTCCTTTTAAAGTTCCTGAAATTCGGGCTTGTTGGATTTTCAGGTGTCTTTGTCGATTTCGGCATCACTTACCTGGCCAAGGAAAAGTTGCATATTCCGAAATATATTGCCAATGCCATCGGCTTTACTACAGCTGCTTCCACCAATTACTATCTGAACAGGATATGGACTTTTGAGAGCACCAACCCCGAAATCGCCATGGAGTATACGGAGTTCCTCGCCATCTCACTGATCGGCCTTGGCATAAACACCCTTATTTTGTGGTTATTGGTAAGCCGGTTTAAAATGAATTTTTATCTGGCTAAAGTTTTTGCCATCGCCGTAGTAACTGTGTGGAATTTCCTGGCAAATGCCTACATTACTTTTAATACGGGGATTTAAAATAAGCCTTCCGTCGAAAATCATGGTTTTCAAGTCTCGTAACTCAGACCCGGAAGTCAAAACTATTTAAACACCGTTTCTTTTCTGTCAGGCCCCAGGGAAACAATTTTAACCGGCACGCCGACTCTTTCTTCGATAAATGATACATAATCCGTTAATTCGACAGGCAGGTCATCATAACGTTCTGTTAGTTCCAGTTCCCGGTTCCACCCTTTCAAAGTTTCGTAAACCGGTTCTAAATCCAGCGAAACCGATTCAAAAGGAATTTCCTCCGAAAACTGTCCGTTATATTTGTATTGAACGGCAACCTTCAGCATGGAAAAGCTGTTCAGTACGTCCGCTTTCATCATCATCAATTCCGTAACCCCATTCAGCATCACGGCATATTTCAGCGCAGGCAAGTCAAGCCATCCGCACCTTCTCGGCCTCCCGGTTGTTGATCCGAACTCATTACCTACCTTACGCAACAATTCTCCGTCTTCGTCCATTAATTCTGTGGGAAACGGGCCGCTGCCCACCCGTGTGCAGTAAGCTTTAAAAATTCCGTAAACATTTCCCACTTTAGAAGGGGCCACACCTAAACCGCTACACACCCCGGCCGTTATTGTATTCGATGAAGTAACAAACGGGTACGAGCCGAAATCAATATCCAGCAGAGTGCCCTGGGCTCCTTCCGCCAGTATATTTTTACCATCGCGCAGAGCACTGTTCAGATAATACTCGCTGTTCACTTTCTTCAGTTCACGTAAAACTTCAAGTGCCTCGAGCCAGTTTTTTTCGTATTCGGTAAAAGATAATCCGTCAAACTTCATCTCGCTGTAATCAATGTCGTATTGATCGATGGATTTCATATGCCGCTCCCTGGCCAGGTGATATCTCTTATCAAACTCACTGCTTTCCAGGTCGCCTATGCGCATTCCGCTCCGGCTGATTTTATCCGTATAGGCAGGACTTATACCTTTCAGCGTTGATCCGATCTTGTTTTTGCCTTTCGCCTGCTCTGATACGGCATCGAGCAGCCTGTGCGTGGGTAAGATAATATGAGCTTTCCGGGAAATAACCAGATGTCCATGTACCTGGATACCTCCTTCATTCAACTGGGCAATTTCTTTTTTGAGTACGAACGGGTCAATAATAACACCGTTACCAATCACATTGATGGTTTTTTCGTTAAAAATGCCGGAAGGAATGGTATGCAAAACAAATTTCTTGCCGTCAAACTCAATTGTATGGCCGGCATTAGGCCCTCCCTGAAACCGGGCAATGATATCATACCTGGGGGTGAGCACATCCACAATTTTTCCTTTGCCTTCGTCTCCCCACTGAAGGCCAAGAAGTACATCAACTTTTGCCATAGAAATTAACTTGATAAACCTTTTTAAAAAGGCTGAATGTTACCAAACAAATGTAAGAAAATAGTTAGTGTTGCTACCAGAAATGTTATGAATATTTACTAACGGTTATTTACTTCCCGAGTCGGCGTCCTCATTACATTTTCCATAAAATGTAAGCGAGTGGTAGGCTACTTTTACACCCAGCAAATCCTCCACTGATTTCTGGATCTCCTGCAGGCGGGGATCACAAAATTCAAGCACTTTACCATCTTTAAGGCAAACAAAATGGTCGTGTTGTTTAAATTTAAATGACCTTTCAAACTGGGCGCAGTTATTTCCGAACTGATGCTTTGTTACGAGATTACAATCCAGCAACAACTCCATGGTGTTGTATAAAGTGGCCCGGCTTACACGGTACTTGTTGTTTTTCATCCTGATGTAGAGTGTTTCTATATCAAAATGTCCGTCGGTCGCATAAATCTCCTTTAATATGGTATAACGTTCGGGTGTTTTACGATGTCCTCTGGATTCGAGGTATTCAGTAAATATCTTTTTAACAGACTCAAAAGTGCTTTTTTTATCGTTTGACTTCATGTGTGACGCCTTTAGTCACGCAAAAATACTATTTTTTTTTATTTTTAAATGGTTTAAATCTAAATAAAGTTTGATTTGATCAGCTTATTTTATCCAGCCGGGTCACCTTTATCACTTCTTTGATCTTTTTCAAATGTTGAATGAGTTTTTTCAGTTTTTCGGTACTGTTGATGTAGATGGTAATATCCATATTTACCAATCCCTTGCTGTTTAGTAGATTAAGCGATCTGATATTGACGTTGAAATCGTGCGAGATGATGTAAGATATTTTTTGTACCAGCCCGATATTATCTACCGCTTTAATGCTTAAGCCGGCTAGGAAGGTAATTCCTTCCTGTTGCTTCCATTTAGCCTTAACAATATTCTTACCGTATTGCGACATTAACTTGATCGCATTCTCGCAGTCTGTTTTGTGTATGCGGATCGGTTCGTTAGGGAAAATTAATCCGATAACATCATCGCCGGGAATCGGGTTGCAACACTTTGAAACGGAATAATCAAGTTCCGTGAATTCACCATTTTTATCTACCTCTTTTTTCGCCTGGGATACAACAAGTGATTCGTCATCGCTCGTCAACAAACCGTCGCCTCCCATAACCTGTATTTTTGATTTTACGAAAGGCAACCGGATATTTCTCACCCAGCTGGCAAGACTTTCGTGCGGTACCAGAACTTCCTTAATATTCTTCAGGCCAATTTTGTTAAGAGCAATGTAGTAGTAAAGATCAACCGACCCTTTCAGGTTACTGGCCCTGATTAGTTTAGTGATAATTGTTTTGGAGTTGTCAAGTTTTATTTGCTCCAGATACTTTTCCAGTTTCTCTTTCCCTTCGCTCCGGTATTTTTTTCGTTCGTGCTTAATGGCAACTTTTATCCGTGTTTTAGCTCTTGCCGTACGCACATAATCAAACCAGTCTTCGTTGGGTATTTGCACTTTCGAATCGATGATCTGAGCCTGATCACCTGATTTCAACTGGTAATCAATCGGAACAAGTTTGTGGTTAACGTTTGCCCCGATACAGTGATTTCCGAGTTCGGTATGGATAGCATAGGCAAAATCAAGTACGGTTGCTCCTGCCGGCATAGTGACCATATCCCCTTTTGGGGTGAATATGACGATTTCTTCTTCAAAAAGGTTTTTTTTGAAATCGTTAATAAAATCAATGGTTTCTTCCTCACTTTCCTTCAGCAATTCCCTTGTCCGTTTCAACCACTTGTCCAATCCTGCATCCAGCTTTTCCTGTTCTTTGTATTTCCAGTGAGCGGCATAACCTTTCATGGCGATATCGTCCATACGCTTGCTGCGAATATGCACATCAACCCAGTGACCGTCAGGACACATTACTGTCGTATGAATCGCTTCATAACCGTTGGCTTTAGGTGTACTTATCCAGTCGCGCAACTTTTTGTTATTCGGTGTATAAATCCCGGTTATTACAGAATAGGCTGCCCAACAATCAAGCTTCTCTTTCTCTTGATCGCTGTCTACAATCACCTCAACCGAAAACGTATTGTATATTTCTTCGAACGGCATTTGATCTTCCTGCATTTTCTGCCAGATAGAGTAGGCCGACTTCGCATGGTAACGTATATCGAACTGTAATTTTAGTTTTTCCAGTTCTTTTGCAACAGGTGGAACAAAATTTGACAAGATCCTTTGCCTGGTTTCTTCTGTGCCAGCGATTTTTTCACTTATATCTTCCCATATCTGCGGTTGCGAATACTTGAACGATAAATCTTCCAGTTCGGTTTTTAGGGCATATAAACCAAGTCTGTGCGCCAGCGGAGAATATAAAAAGAAGGTTTCGGAAGCCACTTTCAACTGTTTTTCTCTGGGCATCACTTCCATAGTACGCAAATTATGTAGCCGGTCAGCAAGTTTTATCAGTATTACCCGGACGTCATCGGTAAGCGTAAAGAGTATTTTCTTTAATGTTTCGGCCTGTGCCGTTGACGACTTATCTGAAATTACATCAATTTTTGTCAGCCCGTCTATAATTTTGGCCACATCCGTTCCAAACATCCGACTGATGTCTTCCAGTTTCACGTTGGTGTCTTCAACAGTATCATGCAATAAAGCGGAAATAATAGATGTGCGCCCCAAGCCGATCTCTCCGGCAGCAATTGTAGCTACCTCAATCGGATGAAAAATAAAAGCCTCCCCTGTTTTTCTACGCATATCTCTGTGGGCATCTGCCGCCAAACGGAATGCCTTGCGTACCATCCACCTGTCTTCAACGGTTTTGCGCGTATGCCACACTTCTATCAGGCGTCTGTAGCGCCTTAATATTTCAAGCCGTTCCTGTTCAGGTGTCATCTTTTCCATACTTCTTACAGAGGTAGTCTGCAAAATTAGCAAAACCACCCCTACCTTTATACATTAAATTCGGAATTTCGTTCCAATTTTTTGTCACATTTGCACTTATTTATATAACATTTGTATAACAGCCTTCAAAATGATAGTTTTGTAAGCATGGCACGTGATTTGAGGAATATTCGTAATTTTGAAATTCATTAAAAAGCCTGATGAGAAGATTTGTTGGAAGCCTTTTCCTGTTGTTCTTTTTTGTTAACTCGTTGTACGCCACGCACCAACGGGCAGCAGAAATTACGTACAAGCATATTTCAGGTCTCACGTTTGAGTTCACCATCATTATGTATACCAGGACTTCCAGCCCTGCCGACGACACACGTATCACCATGCCGGTGATCTGGGGAGACGGTACCGGTTCCGAATTGCCACGTATAGTATTTGAACCCATTCCGGATGTAAATGACATCACATATAACTTATACAGGGGGAACCATACATTTCCCGCACCGGGGAGTTATACCATATCGGTTGAAGACCCTAACAGAAACAACGGTGTAGTGAATATTCCCAACTCGGTTAATGTGCCGATGTACGTAGAAACGGAAATGGTGATCAATCCTTTCCTGGGCTACAACAATTCCGTCCAGTTACTTAACCCGCCTATCGATCAGGGATGCGTGGGGAAATTATACATCCATAATCCCGGAGCTTACGACCCTGATGGCGACAGCTTATCGTACCATTTGGTTGTTTGTAAAGGTGCCGGCGGGTACGATATCCCGGGCTATACATACCCGATGGCTTCTGACACATTTTATATTAACTCTGTAACAGGCGATATTGTATGGGAAACACCTGTATTACAGGGCGAGTACAATGTTGCC
>DGOT01000006.1:0-1665 GCA_002389465.1 Bacteroidales bacterium UBA4459
CTTGCCGGCGGGAGTTTATTATTGTGTATTGAAAACGGATAAGGGAACCAGAACTACTAAAATGATAAAAATGAAATAACTAAAACATGAACCACGCTGTCATTTCGAACCACAGTGTGTGCGCTTGTGCAGGAGCGGTGGGAAATCTCCCGGGCAAAGGGCTTTTCTCAGGAGATTTCTCAGTCGTTTCTCCTTCGAAATGACAAACTATGAAAACTAATACCCCCCGTCTCCGCAAAGCTACGGGCAGGCAGGCAATGACAAATAAGTCCACCCTGAGTGGATACGAGATATACAACTAAATAACATTAACTAACTAAACTAAAATGCTATGAAAACAAAAATTAAACTTTTACTTGTCATGCTGATCTTTTCCACTGCTGTGTTGGCAGATAATTACATTCCAAACGGAAAGATCATCAACGTACCGCGCGATTACGCGACCATCCAGACAGCTATTGACGCAGCGAACCCTAATGATATGGTGTTGGTGGCTGAAGGAACCTATTATGAAAATATCCGCTTTAACGGAAAGCCCATAACCGTTGCCAGCAGATATGCAGTTGATCATATTGCTTCCCATATTTCAAAAACAATTATCCACGGCTTAACACACCCGAATTCGCCTGTGGCTGCAACCGTACGATTCATAGACGGTGAGGATACCACTTCGGTGCTGAACGGGTTTACTATTACCGGCGGACATGGTGTGGTGAACGAGACATTCCAGAGACGGTGTGGAGGCGGAGTTTATATCAATAACTCGGGATGTAAGCTATTGAATAACATTATTAAAGAAAATAGCGTTACAGGCAATAAAGCCGTCGGTGGTGGCATTTGCTGCATTATGGATGATGCAGAAGAACATCTAACTATAATTGACAGCAATATCATTAAAAACAATGAGGTGATTTCGAATGGCCATGTTGCTGCCGGAGGCGGAATATCCGTCTATACCAGTTCCATCATCAGGAACAATGTTATTGAATTTAACTCGTGTATTAATACCGTAAGCCAGGCACATGGTGGAGGCATCTATATGGAAGAATTACCCGGAAATGCCGATATGTCGGTTGTTAAAAACAATACCATTCAAGATAATCTGATTGAAGGTGTTTACACAACCAAAGGAGCCGGTATTGCTGTGTTTTATGTGCCGGTTATGTTCTCAGAAAACCTGATCTCAAACAACAGTGCAACGGCTGATGGCACAGCCAGAGGAGGCGGTGTTTACGTTTATAAATCTCCAGACGGAATTGTGTTTTCTGATAACAGGTTTGAAGAAAATAGCTGCACCGGAGATTATACTTACGGTGGAGCACTCATGATCCAGGAGTGCGGAGAAACGGATATTTATAACAATAAGTTTATAAGAAATGAAACCGTTGCTGGTGAATTTTCCCGCGGTGGTGCTGTATGGATTACTCAATCGACTGATCAGGTGACATTGGTTGAGAATGGTTTTATAGGCAACCAGGCAGGCGATATGTCATTCGGTGGCGCGCTGGGCGTTTACAGTACCGATAGCGATGGTGTGATGCTGGACAAAAACAGGTTTGTGGAGAACACAGCACGTGAAGGCGCCGGCTTGTGGCTTTATAACACATACGATATCAATTTGTGTAATAACGTATTTGTAAGAAATACAGCCAATTATTTAGGCGG
>DGOT01000006.1:1745-4108 GCA_002389465.1 Bacteroidales bacterium UBA4459
TTGCTGTAACCGATAATTCAAGAGACTTTCTGCGCCCTGTTATTTCAAATAACAACTTTGTACAGAATGAAGCTTTTAAAGGCGGGGCGGTTTGTTCGGATATGGGATGGAATACACCTGTGATATTTAATTCCATCTTTTGTAATAACTCGGCTTTTGTAGCCGATGACCTCAAAACATTAAGCGACGATCCGTTCGCTGTCTATAATTGCCTTATTAATACGGAGGAACTGAACACGCATTGGACAGGAGCAAACAATATTTATTGTGATCCTCTGCTGGATGGAGATTGTACGCATTTGTGCTGGGGAAGTAATTGCGCCAATGCCGGAGAGGATGTTCTGTTTTATGACCATACTTGGTATCATTGTGTTGCCTACGACATTGATGGTGAAGAAAGGCCTTATGCCGCTACGCAGCCGGATATCGGAGTAGATGAAACTAATGTGATGGTCGGAGAGATGCCTGTTGACAGCGAACGTGAGGAAATGATTAACGTTTACCCGGCGCCCGTCAGGAGCAATACAACCGTTGCCTTTGAGTTAGCCGAAAGTGCATATGTTGAAATAAATATATTCAATACAAACGGGTCGTTGGTTGAAACTGTTTTCTCATCAGCATTGCCTGAAGGAGCGCAACAATTGCAATGGAATGCAGGAAACCTGAGTCCGGGCATTTATTATCTGAAAGCTGACTTAGGAAAACAATCTTATACCAAGAAGATTGTGATTATAAAATAAGTAAGGTAGACTAGTGTTAGTGGATGAGTAAGATGAATGCCCCGCAATTTTGCGGGGCATTTTGTTAATAAAGCCTAAAAATTTAGCAACCGGACATGCCGTGTCTGGTATTTAACTAATTGCCCGCCGTTTCTTTGCCGCACATTTTCATAGTTAGTGGTTTTAGTTAATTTTCAGTTTCACCGAAGCTGTTAATTGTTTGTCCCTGTCGGTTTAATGGTTACCGGCAGGGTTTTTTTATTTTCTCGCTCAGAGCAAGCATTTGCCGGGTAACAGAAGATGTTAAAAAAGCGCACAAGTGTTAATTAATAGTTAAGACGTATTTTGATCTTGACATTTATCAAGTTAATGCATATCTTTGTAGCTGTAATAGATTAACTAAAACTACTAAAACATCTGCCATGAGACTAGTGATACTCATGCCTTTTGTGCGTCAAACTAATTATACTCTACGATGTTTTACCGGATTGCACAAAAGGCATTTTTTTATTTTTTCCTTGATAATGAAACATTTTCCTGTAAGTAACGTAAACTTTCGCGGCTAAAGTCCTATTTTAGCCATCATCATACGGTGCCCCCGATTTCCCTCAAATCGGGGCTTTTTTTTAGTTGATTTAGATGTGAACCATTAGATTTTCCGAAAAGTTTAAGTAAAAGATACGTAATTTTAAAGTTTAGTAAATAGGAAAGAAAAGGAATTTGCACGAGCGAAAAAAATCGGAAGAATGGATAGTGATGCGTTATTTCAGGGAGAAGTATGAGCTATTCCCGAAAGGAAAGCTGGTGAAAAGCGAGTCGCCGGATTTTATCCTGAAGGTTAATCGAAGAAAGCAGATTGGCATCGAGCTTACCCGTTTTGATCATTTGGCGGCAGGAAAGAGCGGCGGGAATGAAGTCATACACCAGTTGAAAAAGCTAATTACCCAAAAAGAGGATAAACTGAGAATCTATCAAAAGAAGCTTCTGAACGAATACTGGCTGATCATCAGCGTTGAGTCACTTGATGTAACCTTAGAAATTAAAGATACCACCGCGCCGGGTTCCATTTTCACTTCTACATTTGACAAAGTATTTTTCTTTGACTTGTTTTCAGCATCTATCATTCAACTTAGGTGAAACGAAGGATAAAGAGGGAGATTTTGACTGTCTTTATCTGGAATTTTCATCGAAATAATCGATCATGCGAAAAACCCTTTTGCCTTTAGGTAGTTTGTTATTAATTATGGCGACATATTGCTCGGCAATTTTGGCAAATACCTGATTTGTCGGATGCAACTCATCGTACCAGAAAGATCCTGGATTTTCATCATGGTAAATTTCCATATAACTAGTAAAACCCCGTACGTCCACATGATAAATATTTTCGTATTCTTTACCCAGTTCAATCAACATTTCGTTAAAGTCGAAGATCAGTGCCATTACGATGGATTCCTGCATGTATTGATCCGTAATACCAAGAGATTCAAGAGACTTCTTCAACCTTATTCCGTTTTGCATAAACATCCAGAAAGATGGGCTTGTTCTCTTTTTCAGCCAGTGCAAGTGCTTCGTTCCACGTTCCCTGGAAAAATTGTATACCGTCCTCATCGCTCAGGTTATGGCTGGCATCCTGTGCCATTGATG
>DGOT01000121.1 GCA_002389465.1 Bacteroidales bacterium UBA4459
TTTTATTCAAAAAGATTATCAATCGCAATAGTAAACAGTTCCGTAATGCTCATACCAAAGGCGTTTGCCATTTGCGGAAGTAAGCTTTCCTCTGTGATTCCCGGAATGGCATTGACTTCCAGAAAATATAAACCTCTTTCGCCTAAAATATAATCGAACCGTACAAAACCCTTGCATCCCATCTGCCGAAATAGAAAAGCCGACAAAGTTTTTATGTCTTGTTCCACATCAGCATCCACACTGGCGGGTGTAACTTCGCTGGCCATGCCTTCGGTATATTTTGCTTCGTAATCGAAAAAATCTTTTTTACTGATAATCTCTGTCAGCGGAAAAACGATCAGCTCCTCCCCTTTGTTGACCAGGCCGCAAGCCAGTTCCCTGCCTGCGATGAACTCTTCTATCAACACCTGTTCATCTTCTGCCAGCGCTTTTTGTACGGCTTCATCAAACCTATCAGCCGTATGGACTTTCGACACACCTACGCTTGAACCGCTGCGTGCTGGTTTTACAAACAAGGGCAATCCCAAGGTGTCAATAACTTCCTCCGGATTGATTTTTTCTCCTTTTCTGAAAGTTACCGAGTTTGCCACGCTGATTCCGTAAGCACTGATGAATTTATTGCATAAATGTTTGTTAAAGCTGAGCGCCGAACTGTCCACACCGCAGGAAGTATAAGGAATACCCAGCATATCCAGGTAGCCCTGTATTTTACCATCTTCACCCGGAGTACCATGGATAGCGTTAAATACACCATCGAACCGTATATGATCTCCTTCCACATTCAAACTGAAATCGTTTTTATCGACAACATGTTTCTGCCCTTCCGTATGCTCATAAAACCACTCATTTCCTTTAACTTCCAGCAGCCAACCTTTGTATTTGCTTCTGTCAAGATGCGCACCCACTACCCGCCCGCTTTTTATCGAGATGTCATATTCACCGGAGTCGCCTCCACATATGATAGCTATATTTTTCATGTTTTACAGATGCTTAATAATTTTTACCTTTGCCTCTTCATAAGTACAATATATTCTGCTAAACAAAGTTATGAGAATAAGTCCTGCAAACAAGGAGTAACGCATTAAAATTACGATCAATGGGCTTTTTTTATCTTCTGACGAGAAAAAAATTTTACATCCACCTGCTGATAGCTGTTGTTCTGTCGGTGGTTTTACTGTGGATCGCCCTCTGGTCACTCGATCTGTTTACCCGTCACGGAAAAGTCTATATCGTTCCTGATTTTAGCGGACAAACACTGGAGCAACTCTACGAGGATGATTATGATGATTTCTTTGAACTTATCGTTATCGATTCTGTTTTCGACAGAACCCGTCCTAAAGGAAGTATTATTTTACAAAACCCGTATCCGGGAGCTAAAGTTAAAAAGGATCGCCATATTTATCTGACTCTTATTGCCATGACACCGGGCAAAGTGTTTATGCCTGACCTTGTTAACCTGTCGCTCCGGCAAGCATTAGTTACTCTGGAAGCACAGGAACTAAGTACGGGTAATCTGGAATATGTTGACTACTTTGCCCGTAATGCTATTGTTGGACAGATGATTGATGAGGAACCGGTTGAACCGGGAACAGAACTGGCTAAAGGCAGCATTATTGATCTACAGGTAGGTAAAGGAGAGATGAACACCAGTGTGGCACTCCCCATGCTGATCAGTGTAAAAAAGGAGGAAGTAAGAAGAAAACTGCATTATGCCTACCTGAATCTGGGTAACGAATATTATATCGATGTGGTTGACAGTACGAGTGCAAGGGTATATAAGACCAACCCTCCGCCATTGACAGACAAGCCTCTCCAGTTAGGGCAGAAGGTAAATATATGGTACCGCTCGGATGAAAACTTTGACTTCGATGCGTATCTGAAGCAGTTTTTACCTGATTCTGCCTCGGCAGACACATCCATGTTTAATAACAATTACGAATAAGGTTGAGATGAATATTTTCAAACAGTATTTTACCATCATATTTATGCTCCTGGCTACGGGATTATTTAGCCAAGAAGTCTTAACCGGTGTTTCGTTTAACGAGGCTATCAAAAAGCAAAACAAGACGAATGCCGAAGCAGATCGTTCACGTGACGAGAAAGACCAGGTGCAGCTTCCTTTCTTTGACGATTTTAAAAATGATTATGCCCGGCCAAATCCGGAACACTGGAAAGACATCGATGTATTTATTAACAAAGACTTCCCGTATTTCGCCCCCAATGCCGGAGCTGCAACTTTTGATGCGCTTGACAGTACCGGCAATGTATATAGCAATGCCATTTGGATCCCTTTTGAGGCCGACAAACTGACTTCGAGTCCTATCCGCCTCGATTCGGTTTTTGAACCGGTTACCAAAGCTTTAAGCCCTGCCGATTCGCTCTACCTGAGCTTCTACTACCAACCCCAGGGCTATGGCGATGCGCCGGAATCATGGGATACGCTGCTGTTGGAATTCTCGTATCTGACAGGTGATACTGTATTTTCGCACATCGATTCCGTTTTGGTATCGGCTAACTTATACCTGGAAAATGAAAACGACACCATAAGGCCTTTCGATACGATATATGCCCCACCCGGCTGCAACGAAGACCTGTACCTCATCAACTTCCAGACACTTACGTGGGACGATTGGTTTATGATGCCCTGCGACTCGATATTCGTGCCGGAGGTGGACTGGAAAACACAATGGAAGTCGGAAGGAATGACACTGGAAGAATTCCAGGACCAAAATGGAAAAGATTTTGTCCAGATAATGATACCCGTCAAAGACACGCTCTTCTTTTATGACAAATTCATGTTCCGTTTTCGAAATTACGCCAGCATTGCCAACAACAACATTCCCTCGTGGCGCAGCAATGCCGACCAGTGGAACGTTGATTATGTATATTTGAATTATAACCGCTCTGTTGCTGACTCCACCTATCGTGTGCTGACCTTCTCAGGCAGGGCACCTTCGTTCCTGAAAACCTATCAGGTGATGCCGTACAAGCAATATCGTGCCGATGCACCAAATAACGTGATGAAAGAAAACCTGGAGATGTACATCAGCAACCTCGACAAGGTGGAACACAACACCAAATATATGTACAGCGTGCAGCAGGTAAACGGAAGTTTCGGTTACCAATATAACGGTGGCAGTTGCAACCTGATGCCCTTTTATGTTTCCGGATTCCAGAGTTGCAGCACATCCTGCGGTAAGGCACATGCCTGTCCGCCGGTCAATTCACCTTTCAATTTTGACTACAGCCGCGATACAACTTCATACATCATCAAACATTATATCAGCGATTCTTCCGAGTCGAATATCATCGTTGATTCGGTAGTTTACAGACAGGGGTTTTACAACTACTTCGCCTATGATGATGGAACTCCGGAGTTAGGTTACGGACTGGAGCCGGCAGGAGCCTTGCTTGCTTACCAGTTTAAATTAAGTGTTCCCGACACACTTTTTGGAATCCAGATGTATTTCAACCGGGTGAAGGATGACGCCAACAGCCAGTTTTTCAACATCAACATCTGGTTGGATAATAACGGAAAACCGGGAGATCTCGTTGCGCAGATCCCAAGCCAGCAAGCCATGTGGGAAGACGGCCTTTATGAGTTTTATCCGTATCTGCTGGAAGAACCACTTATATTATCCGGCACGTTTTACGTTGGATGGCAACAGTTTGAGGGAGGCAGCCTGAACATCGGATTTGATGCAAACAACGACAACAGAGATAAGATATTTTATAAAGTGGGTGAAGCCTGGTACACCAGCAATTTTGGGGGATCGCTGCTGATTCGTCCTATGTTTGCTCCCGAAATGATCCTCAGCAACGCAGAGATCACAACGAAAGAAAAAGCAAACATATACCCCAACCCGGCGCGTACCCATTTTACCATTGGCAACGAGTCCATCAGGCAGGATCATAAAGCAACGCTTATGATTTATAATATATACGGAGCCGTGGTTAAAAGAATGAACGGCCTGAACCGCCAGATAGACATCAGCCAGCTGGCTACGGGAATGTATATAATTAAGATAAACAGCAACGGCAATATCTTCAATGAAAAACTTCTTATCAGCAGATAAAAATGGACGAAAAAGTTGAACTCAGAGAAGAAAGCACCGAGCTTTACGAACATTTCAGATTTGAAGTTGACCCTGGTCAGGAACCTGACAGGCTTGACAAATTCCTGTTCAACCGCATTCAGAATGCCTCGCGAAACAAAATACAGTCCTCAATAAGGGCGGGTAATATCTTGGTGAACGATAAGCCGACAAAATCCAATTACAAGATAAGACCCGGAGATGTTATTTCCGTATTGCTGTCGCAACCACCAAGAGAGACGGCGATCACGCCCGAAGACATCCCGCTTGATGTTGTTTATGAAGATGATGATGTGATTGTCATCAACAAACAGGCAGGGCTGGTGGTGCATCCCGGGCACGGAAACTATACAGGCACTTTATTGCACGGCCTGGCTCATTATTTTAAAGAAAGCGGACAGACTAAGGTAAAGAACGGCTTCGGTTATTTGGTCCACCGGATTGACAAAAACACGACCGGCCTGTTGCTGGTTGCCAAAAATGAAGAAGCACAGACATTGCTTGCCCGGCAATTTTTTGACCATACAATCGATAGAAAATACGTAGCCCTTGTTTGGGGAGAACCCAAAGAAGAGGAAGGGACGATCACAGGCAGCATTGGCAGAAATCCGCACGAACGAAAACAGATGACCGTATTTCCTGACGGTGATAAAGGAAAAGAGGCCGTTACGCATTACAAGATCATTCAGAAATTCGGCTATGTCACCCTGATTGAGTGCCAGCTGGAGACTGGCAGGACACACCAGATAAGGGTACACCTCAAGTACATCGGGCATCCGTTATTCAACGATGACCGGTATGGAGGCCATCGCATTTTGAAAGGCACAACGTTTACAAAATACAAACAGTTTGTCCAGAATTGTTTTAAAATCATCCCACGCCACTCGCTACATGCCAAATCAATCGGGTTTACTCATCCCATAAGTGGAAAGAAACTCTATTTTGAATCGGAATTACCTAATGATCTGAGCGAAGTCATTAACAAATGGGATGATTATACGGCACACAGAAATCTATTGGAGGAATAAACCTGAAAGCCCCTTACTTTTTCACATAGAAAGCTTTGAGAATACGGTTAAATTTTTCCGTTTTTACACGGATCAGATAAACTCCGGCAACATGCATACTCAGATTTATATAAAGACTATTATTTTCTTCATTGATAATTACAGGGGTTACTTGCCTTCCATACACATCATAAATTAGAACTTCAATATCCAAAGGCATTTCTTTTCCAAAAGAGAGCCTGAAGATTCCTTTAACGGAAGGATTAGGCGTTATGAGCGGAAGAACCTTAATATATCCTGGCCGATGCAACTTGTCGTTTTCATTAGCTGATTTCGCAATCAGTGTAACACTGTATGAACCAGATGTATTATATTGTATCTGAGATGGTGTTTCCTTATCCGAGAAAGAGGGTTCTCCCCCCTCAAAATACCATGCATAACCGGTAATATTTCCGGTAGAATAATTCATATAGTGAACCTGCTCCCCAACCGTTATCTCAAAAACATCCGAAGCGAAATTCGCTTGAACACGAGTCGTGTCAAGATTTGTCCCTTTAAGTGACAGAACACCTGTGTTTAACGGGTCAAGCCAATACTTCAACTGGCTAGTCGAATCCGCCCCCTCCGATTCCCAGGCGTGACTTAACTTACCGTAATAATCAGGCTTTTCCGGGTAGCTACAGGAAGCCTCACCTCCGGTCAGTGTTCCTATGATATAGTCATCAGCATTAAATAACGGGCTCCCCGACGATCCACCTTCGGTTACACCATGACCATTAACTGTTTCTGCCCATTTCACTTTCCAGAACATACCATTGTCATCAGGTTCCAAACCGGAATATTCTGTTGATACGATAGGTTCTTCGTAAGTAGATATCATTTTAATATCCCCCTGCGGGTGATGTATAGTAACGCCTGACAGAGAAACTGTGCCTGAACGATCCCATCCATTGTAAAACACCCTGAAATCACCTGGTATGTCCTCGTTTAATAAAAGTAATTTGAAATCGGACGCCCAGGCCACATCATTTGAGCTGTGCGCCAACAGTCTGGCACCCATTAGCCTGTGACTAGCATCTGGCTCCATCGCAGGGAAACCACAATTTTCTCCTTCATAATTAAAATAAAAAATCCACGCATTATAATCCAAATCTGAAGCATACGCTCCACAATGATTAGCCGTCAGAAAATAGGGCTTCCCATCATTGTTTGTGTTGTTTACCAGCGAGCCGGTACACCAGAAAAGGTTTGTGGCTTCCTTGACAAGCACACGCGCAACACCATCTTTTTCCCTTTGCCAATTTTCGCCTTCATCGCAATTTACCAACACTTCACAACCACCGGCACCGCCAAAATCACGACCTGCTACCCCTGCCGACCGATCAGCTACACCAACTTCAGCCACTTCGAAAGGAACCGTGTGATACAGAGTATTCAACTCAACAACGAGGCTGTCTCCGCTAAGGAACCCGACACCAAAAAGTACATCATTATTTATTTCGGTATAAGCTTCTTTCGGGTAATCATTGGATGTGTACACAAACAGTTTGTCCCCTTCTCTCAAATTCAAGTTGCTGAAATAAATATTAAGGGCAGGAGCTCCGGGTACGTGAAATCCGATGCGCCAAGCAAAGGTTCCGCCAAGGGTATCCCATACACCTTTTGCCGGGATATCTTCCCCAAGTAGAATGGTATGACCTGCCGGCATTGGCAATGCCCGTTTTATAAAGTCTTTCCCATGTATGACCTTATTTTCTTCTAATGTTATAAATGGCAAGGGGTTTAATCTACTATTTCCAAACGAAGCAGGGATGCACGACTCCTTCACCTGGCCGGTGACCACTAGCGGTAGTACAACTAAGTAAATGATAACTCTGAAGACTCTTTTCACCCGTTGAAGAATATAATTCCTGTTTTGTTTGCTGTTTCTCATTTGCAAAGCACGCTAAGATCAAACAAATGTAACGAAATTAATTGGCAGCTTAGTGCTTGCATAAATTATCGGTAAAAGAACAATATTGTCCTAAATAAATATAATTTAGT
>DGOT01000116.1 GCA_002389465.1 Bacteroidales bacterium UBA4459
GGCGCCATTACGAATGCTATCGTGCTGATGGGCGAAGCCACCGATTACACGTCTAAAGCACTGGTAATCTTTTCCATTGTATCGGTACTGGTAGTTGTGTTGCTGGTCTTCATCGGTGCCGTTGGCATCACCCGTTTTATCGGAGATAAAGGCAATAAAATAATGATGAAGCTTATGGGACTGATTGTTATGGTGATTGCCGTAGAGTTTTTCTTCTCCGGTTTAAAGCCTTATATTCAGTCAATTATAAATTGACAAAAAAAATATTGTTTCATTAGGAAAATAATCAGAAAGTTGGTATTTTTGCCGACCAAAATTTAAAAGGTAGAACAATGGCTAAAAAGACGAAAGGTGCGCGGGTGCAGGTAATATTAGAGTGTACCGAGCATAAAGCGAGCGGGATGCCGGGTACGTCAAGGTATATAACAACGAAGAATAAAAAGAATTCACCTGACAGACTCGAGTTGAAAAAGTACAACCCGATATTAAAGAAAATGACGGTTCACAGAGAAATTAAATAAGTAAAGTTATGGCTAAGAAAGTAGTTGCTTCATTACAATCATCAGGAAAAGATTTTGCTAAGGTAATCAAAATGAACCGGTCAGATAAAACCGGTGCCTACACCTTTAAAGAAGAAATTATCCCTACAGACAAGGTAAAAGAATATTTCGCCAAGAAATAAACCGGATAAAAGATATGTTACTAGTGAAGCTTTTTCCTGTCAACGGAAAAAGCTTTTTTTGTTACGTTCAAATATCGATATCAGGAAACTGCTAACTGATTAACATTTAATAAAAAAATCCTCGTCCACAGGGTGTCTGCAGAAGAACAAATAACCATTAACAAATCTAGACATGGGTATATTTTCAGTTTTTTCCTCTAAAAAGCAAAAAGAAGACCTTGACAAAGGCCTGGAGAAAACACGTCAAAATGTTTTTAGTAAAATCTCCAAGGCTGTTGTTGGTAAATCGAAAGTTGATGATGAAGTTCTGGATAGCCTGGAAGAGGCTTTGGTAACATCGGACGTTGGTGTACAGACAACCCTGAAGATCATTGAGCGGATTGAGGAAAGGGTGTCCAGGGATAAATACCTGGGAACAGAAGAATTAAATACTATACTAAGGGAAGAGATTGAGAAGCTGCTGGAAGAGAACAATACGGGTGACGGGGAGGATTTTGTATTGCCCGAAGATAAAAAACCGTATGTGATACTTGTAGTAGGCGTGAACGGTGTGGGAAAAACAACGACCATAGGGAAACTGGCATATAATTTTAAACGAGTAGGCAAATCGGTGATCTTGGGTGCTGCCGATACCTTTCGTGCCGCCGCAGTCGACCAAATCACTATCTGGGCCGAACGTGCCGGTGTACCATTGATTAGCCAGGGAATGAATGCTGACCCGGCATCGGTAGCATACGACACACTTAAGTCGGCCATAGCACAGGATGCGGACGTTGTGATTATTGATACGGCGGGAAGACTGCATAATAAAATAAACCTGATGAACGAGCTGGCAAAGATCAACCGCGTATTGCAGAAGTTGATGCCGGATGCGCCGCACGAAGTGCTGCTTGTACTTGATGCATCAACAGGCCAGAATGCCATTGAGCAGGCCAAACAATTCATTGCAACCACCGAAGTAAATGCACTGGCGCTTACCAAGTTGGACGGAACCGCTAAAGGAGGTGTAGTGATAGGCATCTCAGATCAGTTTAAAATTCCGGTGAAATATATAGGCGTAGGTGAAAAAATAGAAGACCTTCAGGTGTTTAACAGAGCCGAATTTGTGGAAACCTTATTCTCGGCTGCTCCAAAATTCTGATTTCCTCTAAATCCACGTTGGGGTCTCCACCAACGATAAAAAGCTGTATCTTGAAACAGTTGGTGTGAATGCCAACTGAGAGATGAGGGGCATTATCTTGTAAATTAACTTTAGTATAATCATGAAAAAAATCAACGTCATTACACTTGGGTGCTCAAAAAACCTGATCGATTCGGAAGTGCTTATGCGGCAACTGCAGGATGACTATGTGATTACCCATGATGCGGATGAAGATTCTGATGTTATAGTGATCAACACCTGCGGTTTCATCAACGATGCCAAAGAAGAATCTATTGACACCATCCTTAGTGCGGTGGAAGCAAAAAAAGCGGGGCATGTGCAAAAAGTTTTTGTGACCGGATGTTTATCTGAGCGCTATAAAAAAGAACTATCAGGTGAAATTTCCCAGGTGGATGGCTTTTTCGGTGTAAACGAATTGCCCGGCGTACTGAATGCGCTGAAAGTAGATTATAAAAAAGAACTTATTGGCGAACGTTTGTTAACCACACCAAAACATTATGCCTATTTGAAAATTTCCGAGGGCTGCGACCGTACTTGTTCCTTCTGTGCCATTCCGTCAATTCGCGGGAAACACATCTCAAAATCAATTGAAGAAATTGTTAAGGAAACGGAATTTCTGGCATCGCGGGGGGTAAAAGAGGTGATGCTCATAGCTCAGGACCTGACTTATTACGGTCTGGATATTTATAAAAAGAGAAAGATTGCCGAGCTGGTTCAAAAAATTGCTGAGGTGGAGGGAATTGAATGGATCCGATTGCACTACGCATACCCGGCCGGGTTTCCGGAAGAATTGCTGGAAGTAATCAAGAACAATCCGAAAGTGTGTAGATATCTGGATATTCCTCTACAGCATATCAGCGACCCGGTACTTACTTCGATGAAACGGGCGCACGGAAAAGATGGAACCATACAACTAGTGGAGAAGATCAGGAAGGAACTCCCCGAAGCAGCCATCCGGACTACGTTCATCGTTGGCTATCCGGGCGAAACGGAAGAAGATTTTAGCCAGCTAATGGATTTTGTAAAAATATACCGGTTTGACCGGCTGGGTGTATTTCAATATTCGCCTGAAGAAGGTACTTCCGCTTATAGGTTGGCCGATGATGTCCCTGCAGACGTGAAGCAGGAGCGGGCAGACCGCCTGATGATGCTGCAGCAGGAAATCTCGTTTGCGCTGAATAAAGAAAAGGAAGGCCGCATTTTTAAAACAATCATCGACAGAAAAGAAGGTGACTATTACATCGGCCGCACCGAATTCGACTCTCCGGAAGTTGATAATGAAGTGCTCATTCCTGCTGGCAACACAAAGCTTAACCCGGGTGAGTTTTATAGACTAAAGATCACCAAAGCCGAGTTTTATGACCTGTACGGTAAAGTAGTATAGCAACCGGTTTGCCAAAGTGTGCTTGTGTCTCTCATATTAAATTGCATTTCCTTTTGTTTTTTCTGTCAAACTGGTACATTTGTACCTATTATCAACTTATCACTATCCCAAATAATAGAAAAATGAAAAAGTTTGCGTTTTACTTTGCTTTATTTTTTGTTTTGCAAAGCTGTTACAGCCAAAACCCAAAAACAAAATCAAATACAAATGAACCGTCCTTACCGGATACTATTGAATCGGGTTTTTATTCGGTGAAGCACGGGAACCTGGTTACAGAAGGGTACTTTGAAAATTATTTACCTGTTGGCAATTGGATTACATATCTGCCATCGGGCCAGATTAAGGAGATGGAACAA
>DGOT01000071.1 GCA_002389465.1 Bacteroidales bacterium UBA4459
TCGGTGCCGGCATAGATCAGTCCTTCCTGCAGTGGCGATTCGGCCAGCGAGGTGATAGTGTTGTAGTTTGACATGGCATACACATCCCAGGGGGCATCCCAACTCCAGGTTTTATCCATAATGGGCAGGGTCAGGCGTTCCTGGTTTTTAGTCAGGTCGCCGGAGATGGCTGTCCAACTGTCGCCGCGATCGTTGGAGCGCCAGACACGTTGCGAAGCATAATAAATTCTTGAAGGCGAATGCGGGCTTACTAATATCGGAGCGTCCCAGTTATAACGTTCGTAAGGTTCGCCTTCACCGGGTTGCGGCTGAATAAATACCCGCTCGCCGGTAGTCATATCGATGCGCGTCAGGTTTCCTTCCTGCGACTCGGCATATACAATATCAGGATTTCCCGGTTCTGTAGCCGGTTGATGGCCATCGGCGCCCAGCACAATATCCCAGTCGTCGGAAGTGATGCCGTAATATTTCAGGGTTCGCGACAAGCCTCCCTGTGTACCGTTATCCTGCGTACCTCCATAAATATGATAAATCGGTTCGGCATCGTCCACTGCTAGTTTGTAAAACTGTGTAGCAGGCAGATTTTCGATAAACCGCCAGCTTTCCGCCAGGTCAAAACTTTCGTAGAGGCCGCCGTCAGTGCCTACAAGTAAATAATCGGGGTCATCCTGACGAAAGATGATCACATGATTATCAGAATGTTTGAATTTTTCTTTCAGCCGCCGGAAGATTTTTCCACCGTCGTCCGACACCTGGATACGTACGTCAGCCAGGTAGATGCGGTCGAAAGTATGCGGGCTGGCATACAACTCCTGGTAATAATGCGGGCCGGTGGCACCCGATACCGCTTGCGACATTTTAGTCCACGAAGCACCCCGGTTTTCCGAGCGGAACACACCACCCGTCCGGCGATCGAGCTCGATAGCGGCATAGATCACATCCGGTTTCTGGGGTGATAAGGCCAGCCCGATCTTGCCCATATTGGACGATGGCAGTCCGTTTGTTAGTTTTTCCCAGGTCTCACCACCATCTTCCGAGCGGTAGATGGCCGTTCCCGGGCCACCGCCCATATAGGCCGCCACATTCCGGTGTCGCTGCCAGGTGGCTGCATACATCTGGTCTGAGTTGCGCGGATCCAGGACGATGTCGGTCACGCCTGTCCACTCATCATCGCCCAGTATTTTCTTCCAGGTTTTGCCGCCATCGGTTGATTTGTACAGGCCTCGTTCACCGCCTTTCTTCCACAACGGTCCCTGCGCCGCCACCCAGATAATATTGGAATTTCCCGGGTGGACGATGATCTTTGAAATGTGCTGTGACTCTTTCAGCCCCATATTTTTCCACGAAGCCCCGTCATCAGTGCTTTTATACACACCGTCACCAAAGCCTACATGCCGGCCACCCACATTTTCGCCGGTGCCCACCCATACCGTATGCGGATTGTTCGGATCGATCGTCACACAGCCAATCGAATAAACTGGTTGATGTTCAAATACAGGGGTCCAGGTGTTTCCCGAATTGACGGTTTTCCACACACCACCGGAGCCCACGGCCACATACCAGATGTTGTGATTTTCAGTGTGTACAGCAATGTCGGCAATACGCCCCGATTTAAATGCCGGGCCGATGCTTCTGAATTTCAGACTGGAAAAAGTTTTAGCCGAAAACAGGCTGTCTTTCTCTTCTTGAGAAAAGACATTTGTAACAAGGAACAGGCAGATCGATATTAAGCATAAAGAGATCGTCAAGCGTTTCATATAAGTAAGATTTGTTTAAATTTTACTCAAAGCTAAAAGAATTTTTCGTTGCAATTTTATATGTCTACATTAACATTGAAGTAAATTTAATCCTGAGATGCCACAGAGAAAATATTTTTCTTTACTTTGGATGTTATTAAATTTTACTGTCGTGAAAAAAATAATTCCCTTTTTACTTTTTCTTTTTCTTTTTCAGAACGTCCGTGCTCAATTCGAAGTACAAACCGTTGCCGAAAAATCAGATTACACTTCCACTTCCACTTATGCCGATGTGATGCAGTTCATTCAGGCGTTGAAAAGTTCGCCTTTGCTGCAGGTGGAAAATTTTGCCACCACGGCAGAACGTAAAGAGTTACCTTTGTTGATTCTGGCCGACCCGTTGCCCGAAAGTCCGGCAGCCCTGGTAAATGATGACCGTATTGTCGTTTACATCCAGGCCAATATCCATGCCGGTGAAGTGGAGGGGAAAGCGGGGGTACAAATGCTGGCAAGAGACATCCTGAACGGGAAATATCCGGGATTACTGGATGAAATGGTTTTATTGCTTGTTCCGATCCTGAATGCCGACGGGAATGATAAGATTGACACGCACAACCGCACCAACCAGAACGGCCCGGTGAACGGGGTGGGCGTCCGTTACAATGGCCAGCACCTCGACCTGAACCGTGATGCGCTGAAACTGGAGACCCCGGAAATACGGGGCGTTGTATCTAATATATTCAATAAATGGGATCCGGCGATTACCGTGGACTGCCACACCACCAACGGCTCATACCACGAAGAGCCGGTAACTTTCGTGTGGATGATGAATCCCAACGGAGAGCGAACACTGATCAACTACATGCGGGATGATATGATGCCTTCCGTTTCGGAAACGCTGCTGAACAAATACCAGGTAGAGAATGTATTTTACGGCGAATTCATCGACCGGATGAATCTGGAAAAAGGGTGGATATCGTACGCCAGCGAGCCACGTTACCTGGTAAACTATGTGGGTGTCAGAAACCGGCTGGCCATCCTGAACGAAAATTATGTGTATGCCGATTTTGAAACGCGGGTGAATGGCTCTTATCACTTGCTGGTGTCGATTCTTGAATTTGCCGCCAGCCACAAAAAGGAGATCAAACAATTACTGGCAGAAGCCGACAAGCTTACGGTGGAAAGAGGAATTGACCCCTCAGTCAGCGACTCGTTTGCCATTGAATACAGAGGGGTCCCAACACCCAAACCCATTACAATCAAAGCGTTTGAAGCCGACACCATTCCGGGGGCAAAAGGTTATTGGCGTTACAAAAAAAGCGACCGAAAACGGACGGTAACGGTTCCTTACATTGCCGATTATTACGCTACGAGAAGCGTCAAATTTCCCTATGCTTACCTGATCACCGTTCCGGATGAAAGGGTGCTGGATGTACTGCAAAACCACGGCATCCGCACGGAGCGCCTGGCCAGCGACACCGAACTGCCTGTGGAAGGATTTCAGTTTGAAGAGATCAACCCGGCACCGAGGTTATTCCAGGGGCATTACCTTAACCAAACGGAAGGGAAGCCCGTAGCAGAAACCAAAACTTTTAAGAAAGGGACGGTCGTTGTACGCACCGCCCAGCCTCTGGGCAATGTTATTGCTTATTTACTGGAGCCACAGTCGGATGACGGGTTGCTGAAATGGAACTTTTTCGACCGCTACCTGGTGCCCCAGTGGGGAAGAGGGTATTACCCTTACCCTGTTTACAAAGTGTTGAGCAAACAAGAGTTCCCGACAATATCCGAATAAAGTATGAGCAAAAAGACTTTATTCTTAAACCTGTGGCCGGTTGAAATAGTGTTATTTGTTTATTTCCTGGTAACATTTATCCTGATGTTTACTTACAGGACACAATTACCGGACATTCTTTCGCATGCCACGACAAGGGGGTTGCTGCTCGCGGCTTACCTCCTGATCATTTACTGGCAAAACAGAAACCGACAGGTAAATACTTATTATGTTTTGCGTTTATTTTTTCCCATGCTGCTTTTACCGTTTTTGTATAAAGAGACCGACTACCTGAACAACCTGTTTTTTTCAGAAAACCTCGACCCTTTCTTTGCCGGCACCGAATACGCTCTTTTTCATACACAGCCGTCGCTGCTGTTTTCGGAAAAGTTCCATGCCCGTTGGTTTTCCGAGTTGATGTATTTCGGCTATTTTTCCTATTATCTTTTGATTGTTTTCATTCCCCTCATCATCTATCTGAAAAAGGGAGCCCGATCTGCCGAAAGGGTGATCTTTATCATTATCAACTCTTTTCTGATTTATTACCTGGTATTTATTCTGATTCCGGTAGCCGGGCCACAGTTTTATTTTACAGACCTGATGAATACCTTGCCGGAAGGGTATATTTTCGGACCGATCATGAAATTAATACAGATGAACGGAGAAGGACAGACCGGCGCCTTCCCCAGTTCTCATGTAAGCATATGCCTGATTCTGCTCTGTTTAAGTTTTACCGAAATGAAGAGGTTTTTGCCGGTTGTGCTCACTGTATCGGTTTTACTCATACTTTCAACCGTTTATTTAAAAGCACACTATGTAATCGATGTGTTAGGCGCCTTTTTAACAACTCCGCTGGTTTATGTACTTTCGTCAGGGTTATACAACAGGATAATCCGTTATAATTTCAGCACATGACAAGCCGACAAATAGATCTGGTAGAAGTAAAAAGTAAGAAACAGCTCAGGACGTTCATTCATTTACCTGCCAAAATCCATAAAGGCCATGCCAACTGGGTGCCCCCTTTGTACATGGATGAACGGGAATTTTTCAACCCTAAAAAGAATGAGGCCTTTTCTTATAGCGATACCCTACTCCTGCTGGCTTACGAGCAGGACAAATGCGTGGGGAGGATCATGGGCATTATCAACCATAAGTATAACAACGAGCACAACGAAAACGACGCCCGGTTTTGTTTTATAGAAACATACGACGACTATACAGTTTCCGAAAAACTTCTGACGGCGATAGAAAAATGGGCGCTTTCAAAAAATATGACTCGCCTGGTGGGGCCGCTCGGGTTTTCGGATAAAGATCCTCAGGGGCTGCGTATTGAAGGCCTTGACGAACCTACAGTTATTGCGACAATCTGCAATTATCCGTATATGATTGATTTTGTGGAGAGATTTGGATTTGCAAAAAAAACCGACCTCTTCTCTTATAAAATTTCCGTACCCGACGCCATCAACGAAACATATAAGCTGATTTACGAAAGAGCACTGAACAACAACAACGGGCTGAAAGTAATCAGCTTCTCCAAACGTAAGCAACTGAAACCTTATGTAAAACCCGTCCTGGAACTGACCAACCATACCTTTAAAGACATCTACGCTTTTAATCCCTTGTCGGAAAAAGAAATGGACGAGTTTTCCAACAGGTACCTGGTGGTGATCG
>DGOT01000175.1 GCA_002389465.1 Bacteroidales bacterium UBA4459
CGATAGTACCCGATAACTATAAATAATTCATGGTTTTAATGCATCTTTCTTCATCGTTTAGGACGCAACTGGTTTTGACACCTTATTTCATTGGCGTCACCATTGCATCTATCACTATAGCATCACCTTGCATCTGAATAAAACCCGGAACGAATAGTGCGGAAATAGTATCTGTCGCATTTGAAGAATAGCGAAGAATTAGATTAGGAAAATTAAGATTTGGCACCTCTTATTATTAAGGATAATAGGGTAAAACGTACTAAATGCTACTTTGCCACTTCAACAATTTCGTACCCCTCTACAATGTCGCCTACTTTAATGTCGTTAAAGTTTTCGATGTTCAGTCCGCATTCGTAGCCGGCAGCAACTTCCTTCACATCATCTTTAAAGCGTTTCAGCGAGCCAAGTTTTCCGGTGTATATAACGATGCCATCTCTGACAAGGCGTACACTCGTGTTCCGGCTGATCTTTCCGTCAAGAACGTAGCATCCTGCTATGGTACCTACTTTCGTGATTTTAAACACATCCCTGATCTCCAGGTTGCAGATAATCTTCTCTTCGGTTTTTGGAACCAGGATGCCTTCCACAGCTGCTTTCAACTCTTCGGTAGCCTGGTAAATAATCGAATAAAGCCGCACATCAATTTGTTCTTTCTCGGCTAACTTACGGGCTTGCGGTACCATACGTACCTGGAAGCCGATAATAATTGCATCGGAAGCAGAGGCAAGAACAATATCCGACTCGGTTATGGCACCCACGGCTTTGTGGATTACATTTACCTGTACTTCTTCCGTTGTTAGTTTTAACAATTCATCGGAGAGCGCTTCCACGGAACCGTTTACGTCACCTTTAACAATAACATTAAGCTCTTTGAAGTCGCCGATAGCGATTCGACGGCCAATTTCATCAAGGGTAATGTGCTTGGTAGTTCTCTGAGTTTGCTCTCTGATAAGTCGTAATCGTTTTGCCGCCAGGTGTTTGGCCTCTTTCTCGTCAAGTATAATATTAAATACATCACCTGCCTGCGGTGCGCCGTTAAGTCCGAGCAGAACTGCCGGTGCAGATGGTCCGGCCTTATCGATTTTCATATTCCTTTCATTAAACAAGGCTTTTACCTTACCAAATATAGGTCCTGCCAGAACTATATCGCCGTGCTTCATAGTTCCGTCCTGAACAAGGATGGTGGTCACATATCCACGGCCTTTATCTAACGAAGACTCGATAACCGTTCCTTTTCCGGGTTTACTGGGGTTGGCTTTTAATTCAAGCATCTCTGCTTCAAGGAGGACTTTCTCAAGCAAATCGCTGATACCCATTCCGGTAATAGCAGAAATTTCCTGTGCCTGGTATTTGCCGCCCCAGTCTTCCACAAGAATATTCATTGTGGAGAGTTGTTCTTTTATTTTGTCTGAATTGGCACCAGGTTTATCCATTTTATTGAAAGCAAATACAATGGGCACCCCTGCTGCCAGAGCATGGTTGATAGCTTCTTTTGTTTGGGGCATAACGCTATCATCAGCAGCAATTACTATGATGACAATATCGGTGACTTGTGCACCCCTTGCACGCATAGCCGTAAATGCCTCGTGCCCCGGTGTATCAAGAAATGTCACTTTTTTCCCGGTTTCTGTAGTTACCTCATAAGCGCCGATATGCTGCGTAATTCCACCAGCCTCTCCAGCTACAACGTTGGCTTTACGGATATAGTCGAGTAGTTTTGTCTTACCATGGTCAACGTGCCCCATTACCGTAACTATAGGTGCTCTGTCAATCAGGTCTTCCGGTTTATCTTCTTCTTCTAAAACTTCCAGGTTGTCAGTATCGTCTACTCCAACGAACTCAACCTGATAACCGAATTCCTCAGCGACCAGTACAATAGTCTCAGCATCTAACCTTTGGTTTATAGACACAAATAGACCAAGTTGCATGCATGATTTGATGATTTCGTTTACATTAACGTTCATCATGTTGGCAAATTCGTTAGCCGTAAGGAACTCCGTGACTTTCAAATTTGACTTATCTAATTCCTGGCGTTCAAGTTCTTCCTGCATTGATTGAGAAACGGTGTCTCTCTTCAAGCGCCGATATTTGGAAGCTTTTGATTTACCGGAAGGAGCAAGGCGCGCCAGTGTTTCTTTAATTTTTTGTTGGATCTCCTCTTCTGTAGGTTCCTGCTTTATCTCCTTTTTCCTGCCATGTGTTTTTTTCTTTGCTTCCCACTTAACATCCTCTTTTTTAATGCCAGGCTGCGATTTAATCCGTCTCCTTTTTTTCTTATTCTGTGTTGCTCTGGCATTCGATGAGGCAACAGGTTTTTTTTCTTTTTTCGACTTTTTTTCTTTTTCCTTAAGTTCAATCTTTCCAACAACCTCCGGACCCTTCAGTTTTTCAAATTTGGTGGGTATGAAGTTGTCTTCTTCTTCCTCTTTTTCTACTTCTACAGTTTCTTTTTCAACCTTATCAGCAATTTCCGGTTCCGGTTCCGGCTTGCTTTCTGGTTTTTCAACTACTTCTTTTTCAGGAACAACGTCCTCTTCTTTTTTAGCAGCTTTTTTCTTGCTCTCTGGTGTGGCCGCTGTCTTTTTTGCCTTTTTTTCCTTTTCTTTTTCTTCTTTGGTTTTTTTCTTCGGCCTGGTTGTCTGATTCAGGCTGTCTAGATCAATTTTTCCGAGAACTTTAACCTCGGTAGCATCTTTTGTTTCTTCCTCAGGTTCTTTTGCTTTCGGAGTTTCTTTTTGATCTTCTTTTGTTACCTGCGCTTCTTCAGGCTCTTTTTTAACATCTTTCTTTTTTGTTTTTTCTTTGGCAGGATAATCAACACCTACATTTTTAATGAACAACTCTTGGGCAGGTTCAAATTCGTCAAACTTATCTTTTTTATCTGTTTCTTTCGCAGCTTTATCATCGATTGAAATTGCTTGTTTCCCCAGATATTCCAATTCTCTATTCTGAGCAATCTCCCTGACGTGTTTATCCTCCTGAAACTTATCAAGCAGCAGGTCGTACATCTCAGGTGTTAGTTTTGTATTCGGGTTTTTATCAATAGCAAACCCATTCTCCCCCAGAAATTCAATAATCGTATCACGCCCGATATTGAATTCTTTCGCAGCTTTACTTAGTCTAACAGCCTTTTTTTGTTCCGTCATATACGTTCGTTAATTGTTCTATGCCAGTATTCCCGGGCAAGCGTAAAAATAATGTTTTTATTCGAATTCAGCTGTAAGAATGCGAACGACCTCCAGAATAGTTTCTTCTTCCAGGTCGGTTCGTGATACCAGATCAGCAGGATCTATATCAAGCACACTTTTAGCTGTGTCACAACCTATAGTTTTAAGTTCGTCAATGATCCACTGATCGATTTCATCAGCAAACTCTTGTAAGTCAACGTCTTCAGTTTCAACATCGGAATCGCGGTATACATCAATCTCATATCCTGTCAGTTGTCCTGCAAGTTTGATATTGAACCCCCCTTTTCCAATGGCCAGTGAAACCTGGTCGGGCTTCATGTAAACTTCAGCTCTGTCAGATTCTTTATCCAGTTTAATGGATGTGATCTTGGCTGGTGACAAGGCACGTTGGATATACAGGGTTTCGTTTGTTGTGTAGTTGATGACGTCGATATTTTCGTTTTTAAGTTCCCTGACAATACCATGAATACGCGATCCTTTCATGCCTACACAGGCGCCAACAGGGTCAATGCGGTCATCGTACGATTCAACAGCAATTTTAGCTCGTTCACCGGGCACCCTGACAATCTTTTTAATAGTGATCAGGCCATCGTAAACTTCCGGAACCTCGGCTTCGAAAAGCCTTTCGAGGAATACCGGGGAAGTGCGCGATAAAATGATTACGGGTGAATTGCTTCTCAGCTCGACAGAGATTACAACTGCACGAACATTATCTCCTTTGCGGAAATAATCGGAAGGAATTTGCTCCGATTTGGGCAGGATCAATTCAATACCTTCGTCATCCAGTATCAATATTTCCTTTTTCCAAACCTGGTAAACTTCTCCCGTAACAATATCACCTACTTTTTCTTTATATTTTTTGTAAATATTGTCCTTTTCGTATTCCAGGATTTTAGAGACAAGATTTTGACGGATGGTTAGAATTTCCCTTCTTCCGAAATCTTTCAAGCCAACCTGTTCCGAGAAGTCTTCACCGACTTCAAAATCCGGCTCCACTTTAATAGCATCTGAGAAAGAAATTTGAAGATTTTCATCTTCAACGGCACCGTCTTCAACGATTTCGCGGTAATGCCATATCTCAAAATCGCCGTTGTCGATATTGACAATAATATCGAACTTGGCTTCTTCACCGTAATTTTTAATCAGTAAGTTATGAAACACATCTTCAAGGATGCGCATCATCGTTTCTCTGTCAATGTTTTTAAATTCCTTAAACTCAGAAAAGGTTTCGACCAAATTAATTGTATCCATTTCCTTATTATATTGTTATTATTTCCTTTATATACTTAATATTATCCAGCGAAATGATCTCGGGTTCGCCCGTAACAAATTTGCTGCCTTTTTTCTGTTTTTCTTTTACTTTTCTGGCTACTTTAAGCTCATTATCATCAATGCCCAGCAAAACAGCTTTAAACTTTGCGCCTTCTTTTAAAAGAACCTCAACAGGTTTATTCACCCTGTTTTCATATTGGCGCTTATGTACCAGTGGTTCTCCGATGCCTGCTGATGACACACTAAGTTCAAAATCTTCTTTGTCGCGGTCGAAGGATGACTCAATATGCCGGCTTAACGCTACACAATCATCAATCTGAACACCTGAGTCGCCGTCCAGGTATATATTGATGGTGTTTTCTTTGCCTACACTTAGTTTAACCATATACATATCGGTGCCTGACAAGTACTCGTTAACCAATGTTGCTATATGTTCTTTTTTTATCATGGTACAAAAAGAGGGGACTTTCCGCCCCCTCAATCAATCATATCCTTTTGTTGTCCGACAAGGATTCGAACCTTGACTGTGTGAACCAAAATCACAAGTGCTGCCATTACACCATCGGACAATTGGGGTGCAAAGATACTCGAATTTTTATTATTACAAATTAGTTTTTTAAAATATTTCATTAGGTAATAGCCTGCCCTGGCGGTAAGATGGTTTGGAGTTCAGCAAATTATTAAAATCTGTTAAAATATAATTCGCTGTAAAAAATGGTTTTATGAAAAGTCTTATTTTCGCCTTTTAATTAGCCTAAAAGTACATCGAAGATGGAAAACTTTAAAAAACTGAATAATATCATTGGCTGGGCGGTTTTTGCCGTTGCCACATTGGTTTATTTTCTAACGCTTGAACCAACTGCCAGTTGGTGGGATTGTGGCGAGTACATAGCTACTGCTTATAAACTACAGGTAGGCCACCCTCCCGGAGCTCCTTTGTTCCAGCTTTTAGGCCGTTTTTTCTCATTATTTGCCTTGGGCAACGTACAGCATGTTGCCTTGATGGTGAATATTATGTCGGCTTTGTCGAGCAGCCTGACAATTCTGTTCCTCTTCTGGTCCATTACAATGCTGGCCAAAAAACTTTTTGTAACGTCAGATAACGGGCAAATGAATAAAGGAGACATGTGGGCAGTACTGGGAGCAGGCGTTGTAGGCGCTCTGGCTTATACGTTTTCCGATTCGTTCTGGTTTTCGGCAGTAGAAGGCGAGGTCTACGCTATGTCATCATTCCTCACAGCGGTTGTTTTTTGGGCTATATTACGGTGGGAAGAAGTTGCCGACCACAGGCATGGTTTCAGATGGATCTTATTGATTGCATACATTGTTGGCCTTTCCATTGGGGTTCACCTGCTGAACCTGCTGGCAATCCCTGCTATTGTTTATGTTTATTACTACAAGAAGTATAAATTTTCCTACAAAGGGTTTTTTATTGCTGGTGTTCTCTCTGTCTTTATTCTCGCTGTTATTATGTATTTGATTATACCGGGCATCGTTCAGTTAGCCGGTAAATTTGAATTGTTCTTTGTCAATACGATAGGCTTACCTTTCAATTCGGGAACAATCATTTATTTCCTTGTCCTGATAGCATTAATCGTAGGTGGACTTTATTATACAAAGAAAAAAGGTAAGGTTCTGTGGAACACGGTAATTCTGGCATTAACCTTAATATTGATCGGCTATTCTTCCTTCTTTATTCTGGTGATAAGGGCAAATGCCAATCCTCCTATTAATGAAAACGACCCCAAAGATGCCATCAGCTTGTTGTCGTATCTGAACAGAGAGCAGTATGGTACCTGGCCTTTACTCGTGGGAAGATACTACAATGCTCCTACCGTTGACAGCAAAAACGGCACACCGGTATATGCTAAGGATGCGGAAAAAGGTAAATATGTGGTGATTGACGAGCGTAAAGGAACTATTCCTGTCTATGATGAGCGGTTTAATACATTTTTCCCAAGAATGTGGAGCAGTTCAAAACCGGAACATATCAGGTTATATAAACAATATGGACACATTAAAGGAACACCTGTTAAAGTCCAGAAAGGTGATGGCAGTACCGATATTATCTATAAGCCTACATTTGGTGAGAACCTGAGGTTCTTTTTCTCCTACCAGATAGACCATATGTATGTGAGGTATTTTATGTGGAACTTTGTTGGGCGCCAGAATAACATTGAAAGTCAGGGAGAGATAAATCACGGTAACTGGATAAGCGGTATTGGGTTTATCGATAACTGGCGGCTGGGCAACCAGACCGATTTGCCGGAAAGTATGAAAAACCCTGCCCGTACAAAATTCTACTTCCTGCCTCTTTTACTGGGTTTGCTGGGCTTCCTGTTCCAACTCTCGAAAAGTAAGAAGGATACCTGGGTTGTATTTTTACTATTTTTCATGACAGGTATAGCCATTATTATTTATCTGAATCAAACCCCGCTGCAGCCGCGTGAACGTGATTATGCGTACGCAGGCTCCTTTTATGCCTTTTCCATCTGGATTGGCCTGGGGGTTCTGGCGTTGTATGACGGCTTGAGGAATAAACTCAAAAATAAAACAGTGGTTGCCCTTGCCGTTTCATTGGCCTCTTTACTTCTGGTACCGGGCATCATGGCACAGCAGGGATGGAAATCGCATGACCGGTCCGGTAAATATGCTGCCAGGGATTTTGCCCGAATGTACCTTGAATCGTGTGAACCGAATGCTATACTATTTACTAACGGTGATAATGATACATTCCCCCTGTGGTATGTGCAGGAAGTTGAAGGCATCAGAACAGATGTACGCGTGGTGAATTATATGCTGTCGTCAGGAGAGTGGTATGTCGATCAGATGTTCAGAAAGGTATATGAATCGGATCCGTTGCCGTTGTCTATCGACAGGAAATTTTACGCACAGGGTGACCAGAATTACCTGCCCGTATTTGAAAGGATAGAAGAATCTGTAGGCGTTTCCGAGGCTCTTAGTTTCGTTGAGAATAATGACAAACGTACAAAAGTTCCGTTGCAGAATGGTGAATGGATCAACTATATGCCTTCCAAAAATCTGAATTTGAAAATTGACAAAGAAGCAGTGATCAGTTCAGGAACTGTGGATGCTGATGATGCTGACAAAATTGTGGATGAGATTACCTGGAGGATTTCACAAAACGGGCTGTTCCGAAACGACCTGATGCTGCTCGATATAATTGCTACGAACAACTGGGAACGCCCCATATATTTTGCCAATCCTAACAGTGTAAGCAAGGTGTTAAATGTGGACAGATATTGTCATCTTGAAGGAATTGTGTACCGGTTTAAACCAACGTCTGCCAGCGACTACATACAACGGGTTGGCGGAGTTAACAGCGCCAGGACTTATGAAATCCTTATGGCAGACGATGTCAGATGGGGCAGGTTGAATGAGGCTGACGTAACCATTGACCGGGAAAGTGATCGTAATTCAGGCATGATCAAGCAGGATTACATCAGGCTGGCACAGGCACTAGTGAAAGAAGGGAAAACCGACTCGGTTGAAGCCGTGCTCGATAGAGGTATTTATTTCTTCCCCAATAATAAAATAGCCTTTGACTATTTTATGATCCCATGGGCTGAGAATTATTATAAAGCGGAAGCGACAGAAAAAGGTAACAACCTCGTTGAATTACTGTACGGCAGGTATATGGAGGATCTGAGGTACTACACATCCCTGAACCAGCGTTTCATGAGTTATTACGGTGATGAAATTCAGGAATCATTGGCCGTACTTCAGCGGTTAAGCGAACTGGCGCGGGATAATGGACAGATTGAACTGGCCGATAAAATCGAAAAGGACTTATACGACAACCTGAATCTGATGAATCTGCAATAGATAAATCTGCCTCTACTTTTTAGGCGCAGGAGTTGGCTCTGTTCTTTTATTCGACCAGTACAGCAGAAAAATGCCGATCAGGATAAACGGGATACTTAACCATTGGCCCATGTTTAAGGTCATGTGTTCTTCAAAACCTACCTGCGGAACTTTGATAAACTCGATAAGAAACCTTACCGAAAACAGGATCGTTAAGAAATAACCGAAAATCATTCCCTGTTTCGGATGCCCTTCATGTTTCCAGTAATAACGGTAGAGGAAAAAGAACAGCAACAAGTAACTTAAGCCTTCATATATTTGCGTCGGATGCCGCGGGTCGGTTGTGTATTCCGGATCGTAATAATTGACAAAATAAAAACCCCAGGGGAGTGTGGTCACGTTGCCGAATATTTCCGAGTTCATCAGGTTACCGGTACGGATAAAAAATCCGGCAAGGGCCACAACGATTACTACCCGGTCGAGTGTCCAAAGATAGGGTTTGTTGTTTTTCCGCGAAAAGAAATATAAGCCCAGTAAAATGCCAATTGCCGCGCCGTGACTTGCCAGGCCCCCTTCCCATATTTTAAGTATTTCAATCGGGTGTGCCAGGTAATAGTCCGGTTCGTAAAAAAAACAGTGCCCCAGGCGCGCTCCTAAGATTGTGAAAATAATCATGTAGGTAGTCAACTCGTCAAGAACTTTGTCGCTCACTCCTTCGTGCCTGAACATTTTTTGCATGAAATAATAACCGAAAATGAATGAGAGCGCGAAGAGCAATCCGTACCATCGTATTTCAAGGCCGCCAACCAGCCATATATCGGAGGGAATGCTGAAAATTTCGGGATTTACGCGCCAAACAATGTAATTTAACATGATAAAAATTTTAGGCAAATATAGGAAAACACCTTAACCTCTGAAATTCGAAAACGGGGAAGAACCTTAAGCGGAACCTGAAATTTGGCAAATGTGTTATTGTTGATTCACCTCACCCATATCAATAATCTTATTTAAAAGGGCGTAAACAGTTAGTCCCGAAACAGTTTTAATACCCAGCTTTTTGGTGATGTTCTTCCGGTGTGTAGTGACAGTATGGACACTTAAAAACAATTTTTCGGCAATTTCCTGATTGGTCATGCCTTGTGTAATGTGTTTTAATACAGTAGTTTCTCTTTCGCTGAGGGAATGGTTCTCATGTTTACCACTTTTGTCTTTGGAATTTGTCCCCATCAATTTATGCATATTGTTAAGGAGGTCGTACTTATTGTCGGTGATAGTCAGTATATGTTTAAATCTGCTTCTGATAACCGGTGGTGTATGCTCATCAACCAGACCTATTAAAAGTGCGTCGTTGCCCAGTGACAGAACAAAAGAATTTAAAGAGTCTTTAATCGACTTCGGATTTATGATGATGAAGTCGGGTTTCAGGCTCATAGTCTTTTCTACAAGATGTTTTTCCGAACCGTCAAATACTTCTGTAAGGGACACTTCCGGAAACTCCCTAAGCAGGTTTTCCATCCCTGACCTCACGAGGTATGAATGATCAATCAGAACTATGGTGATTTTTCCAGCCACGTTTTAATTCATTTTCTTGATGGTAATCTCCATGGCTTCCACTTTTGGAACCAGGATCATGTCTTCAATGCGCGCATGTTCACGAAGGTCTTTTTCCAGGTCGAAAAGCTCAAGCAGTATGTTATAGCTGATGGCATCATTTTTAACGGATGGCAGGTATTTGATGATCAGGTTCTTCAGGTCGTACAATTTCTCTTCTACGTTTTCATGCTCATCCTCGTAATCGGTAATGGAATACGATTGCATTCGGGCAAGGACCTTGTCAGGCGCAGTGCCGGATTCTATTACCTTTTCCAGCTCAACAACATAAGGATAAACCGATGTCTCTTCCCTGTCGATATGAGCCGTTAGTTCATGTTCGTATTCTTCGAAAAAGTTAAAAGCCAGTTTAAAGTTGTTTTTATGTTTGTCGCCGGATTCTTCTGTGAGTTTTACAATCAGTTTCTTTATTTCCGGAATTTTTTGTTCCAGGTAGTATTCGTGGGCATTGTGTAGGTATGCGACCAGAGAACCGACAGGAAAACTTTGCAAATGTTTCTTTGGGAAATATTGCGGATCGTGATAAACGTTTATAATGATCAAGAAGAATGCTACATTCACCTTGTGCTCTTTGCAAATCTGTTCAATAGTGCCATCTCCAAAGCCGAGATGGATTCCAAACCGGTTAATCACCGGGACCAGGTTGAAATCGTGATGAATGACATCCGCCAGTTTCATGTCCTTTTCAATACGCATTGTTCCGATATTTAGCCGCAAATTTACGCATAAAACATGTGCATCATTCGGGGGACGTATTCTGAATGCGGGATAATAGTTTCCGTACCAGGCCATCCAGCTTATCGTTTTTGGCAACCTTAGGCAGTCCGGTATATTTCTCTGACACTCCGATGGCATGAGTCAGATTGAATGACGCTTGTTTTTCGAAATAACAATACCTGCGGTTTTTTAATTCACGGGCCAGGTATAGTTGCTCTGTTTGTCCGGGGGTGGGTACGAAAATGGCTTTTTTTCCGAATACAGACAGATCCATAATGGTTGAATAACCGGGCCGGCTGATGACTATATCCGCCGATTTGATCAGCATGGCCATCTGTTCATCATCAGCATGGGAGATTAAGGTTATATTCTCTTTTTGCTTTATTGTTTTTTCTTCGGGTTTGCTTTGCAGAACGGTAGCTCTAAGCTTATTTTTAAGGAGTTGCGTTGTGATCAGCTGTTCGAAAACGGTTCGTTGCGGTTCGGGCCCTGAAAGAAGAACCAGCAAATCAAGTGGCTCCATCTCAGAAGCTCCGACATCTAGGTCAAGTCGGCTTAACGGATCGGTAAATTGATAATTTTCGACTGGAAAATTTTTTACGTGTGAAAGTTTGCCCGACAAATTGTGTTGATTGTTTTCCGAATCAGGAATCCACAATTCGTCAAATCTTTTGATGTACCGGTAAATTAGTTGAGTGATCAGTGGCTGGAACAGGCGCTGCCAGCGAAAGGTTTGAACGTTAAGCTGATGTGTAATAAAAACACTATAAACTTTCGTTGAGCTCAGTTCGTAACGATTGTCTGAAATAACAATATCTACCCCGTGTCGGTCAATAATTTTCTGTAGTAATTTGTTGGCTTCGTGTGCCTTTTTTAACATAAGGGGGAAAGAGGAGATCATTCTCAGCGCCATTGATCCTTTTTCAGGATAAGAAGGCTCAAACCCCGGCAAGCGGATCATTTTACAATCGGGAAACCGTTGTTTTAAAAAATCATAAGGCCTCTTATCGGCAGCCAGCAACACACGAGCACCTTTTTGCAGGAGTAGTTCAATAACAGGAACCATGCGCGTGGCATGCCCGAGGCCCCAGTTTAAAGGGGCCGCCAGAACTGTTTTTTGATGTGTCATCGTTCGCAAAGCTACCCATAAATGTTTATTTTTGACACCATGTCCGGAAACGATCTTTTATATCCCCGCCCCGCACGAATCTTTCGTGTGGGAAGATAAACTTACCCCACATAGCGCGAGTCTGAAGCCCGGCCTGTGTGGCAGGGACTCGTGTCTGCTCCTATCTGCAACAGCTATTTTGTTTGATGAAATATTTTAAATTTGTTGTATGCGTCGAAAATATAAATCCATCACTCGGAGTAGTTTGTAACTACTCCGTGATATCAAAAACAAAAGCGCAGCCACCGTATTGCGCTTTTCTGCATTTACTAAACCTTGCCTGCAAAAAAATTGCCTATTTTTGAAACAAAAGACAACAGAACTGAAAAGATGTGTTACATCCATAAGGACTATCTCGGCTCGTTTGAAACCATAACAGACGAATTTGGGCAAGTGGTGGAAAAACTAAGCTTCGACCCTTGTTCAGTGAAACTTGGTTTTCGGGAGCCGTGCAAACCGGAAACCGTAGTTGAACCAATCCCGACAGCTTTAGCTCGTCGGGAGGGACGAAGAAGAAACCCAACCGACTGGATCTACAACAACATACCCGAAACATACTTGTTTGACCGCGGCTATACAGGCCACTGCCTGTCCCGATACGAAGTCATCGGGAAGCATCTCGATAATTTTGACTTAATTAACATGAATGGGCGTGTTTATGATCCCTGGCTGGACAGGTTTTTATCACTCGACCCCTTCGTACAAGCCCCCACATTTAGCCAAAGCTATAACAGGTATACTTACGCGTTTAATAACCCTTTAAAATATGTTGACCCAACAGGTTATTATGGTGGACGTTTCGGGCCTCCTGCACCTTATGCTTATGGTGAAGGCTCGGCCAGTGAAGGAATGGGTTCGTGGTATACGCAGGATTGGGGATCAAACACATTGTTTGCCAATACAGGGCATAATTACGCCAATGAAATGATATATGATAGTCATACACAACAATATGTTAACAAATGGACCAGGGAAGTTGTTCAAAAGGAAACGGTATTCAGTGAAGTAATATTACCTAATGCCTCAACATATAAAGTTGTAACAAACACTGAAGAAGCTACAGTTTGCACATCTGCCAGTTATGATCCTTCAGAAGGAGTATTTGGAGTTGATCCACTAACATTGCATAACATTGAATGGGGAACGATAACAAAAACTACGTATGGGTTAGAGCTAGTGAATAATGTTTCAGATGCATCAGTTACACTTATTAATCAAGACCCAGTGGCATATTCAATAGAATATACTGGATCAGCAGAAGCTGGTTTAGCATCAGCAGCATCTCCATGGGGAGGTATTTATATGATTCAAGGTAAAGATAAAAACTCCTATTATAATTTTTCCTCTGCGGGAGGTGGATATGGGTCACTTGGTGCTAACACTGGAATATTAATAACAGCTTATTATTACATAGGAAATGTAAGTAATTTTAGTATTGTATCATTTATGGGTGAATCTGTAAATATAAATATTAATGGAGGGGAAATATTTACCGTTGGTATTAATGTCAGTGGACTTAAAGATGACAGCGGTGGATATTTGATTGGTGTCGGTGTTTCAGGAGGCGTAGGTGTATCTCCAACATTTCTTTCCGAACAAATTACATATCAATATACAAAAGTATGGGGCCTTTAGATTTTATATTATGAAGAAAAAAAAGCGAATAATTGCAATAATAGTATTTGGCGTAATCTTACCCATCCTTACATTAATTATTATGTTAACATATGAATTCAAATATACTGCTTCCTTAAAAAGGGAATATATGGACATTGGAACCCAGGGTGAAGTTAACGGAATAATATTTTCCATGAAATCTAGAAAAGGAGGTACTTATATAACTTTTGATAACAGTGAGAAAGTACATTTTTATCCATGTCGAAATTATTTGTATAAGAAACCTTTTATGTTTGATTTTTTGCAAATTGGAGACCAAATAACTAAACGTGAGGGGAATGACACATTATTTGTTTATAGAAATGGACAAGAATACTATTTTGTTTTAGGTGAGATTGTTAATAGGAAATAGTAGATGTTTTTCCACTAGCTTAAGTTATGGCGGTGATGACACAACTCCTCTCTAAACATAGAATAAATTAAAGTGCTAAGCGTAGTTTTTAACTACGCTTTTTTATCTTTGTTGTGTATGGTATTTTTGCCATATACAAATGGGGCATGCATTTTAAAGGGATGTATTACGTGCACAAAGACTACTTGGGTAGTTTTGAAACCATAACCAACGAAATTGGCAGTGTTGAAGAAAAGCTCAACTTTGACCCGTGGGGCAGGCGCAGAAACCCAACCGACTGGACCTATGATAATGTACCAACCAGCTTTTTATTTGATAGGGGCTTCACAGGCCATGAGCATTTAGATAATCTCGATTTGATAAACATGAATGGCCGTGTTTATGACCCCCCGCTCCCGCACGAATCTTTCGTGTGGGAAGCAGAACCATACTAAGCGTAGTTCACCACTGCGTTTTTTTATTTTTACG